>QMNM01000059.1 GCA_003647765.1 Candidatus Cloacimonadota bacterium | reverse complement strand
TCCCAAAAAAGATATGACTGTCCGTTAAATTCAAACCCTTGTTCCTTAAGGTCTAAATATTGTTCCAAACTTACAACATCAATTCCCTCTTTTGTTGAAGAACCTTTTTGATGACCAGCCAATGAAAAACCTTGACATGGAGAACCACCAATTAATAAGTCAATCTTTGGTAGTGCCAGTAATTGTTCTTCTGTCAAGTCTATAATACTACCAAGTCTGATTATATCTGGGTAATTGTCCGTTGATACTTGTATAGCATACTTATCAATTTCAGATGAATAATAATTATCCACTTTAATTCCTAATCGATCAAGTGCTATTCTACCACCACTTAATCCATCAAATAAACTTAATACATTCATTAATTATATCGCATATTCTGGAAATTGATGTGGAAAAGTGACACCAAAGTATTTCTTGTTATCAAACTTCACATTAGTGTCATTTACTTCATTCAAACCTTGCATCTTAGTTTTTGCACCAAGAACAAATTGTTTTTTAGCCTTGTAGTATCCATTCGTAAAACCATCAGAATCTTTATTCATAGTAGAAATTTTAGTATCTATATGTGTTTTTGAAGTATCATTATAGTAGTCTTGAAGTTCAGCATAATTCTCTAATGAAATACTTCCACAGTGAATTTCATCAGTGTCAATGTAATACACTGGAATACCCTTATTTAATAGGAATGCTGTAACACTTAATATTGCTTTTCTTGAACTTTCCACAATAAATGATCGTGGTGTATCGTGTGAAGAAGTAAGTATTGACTGTGCATTATCAATCATTCCATAAACTAAATTCAAATATATTTTAATGAGAGTCTGAGTAAGGTTTGCTTCATGGTAAATATCTTCATTAAAAGCTTTTTTCTTCATCTTCTTTCGCAAAGAGAACATACTATTAAGAAACTCTGGGTAATTTGGGTAATTATACTCAAGTCGTGTTATAGCACCATGATATAATGAATTAATAGTCAGAATATCTACTCCTGAAATAAACATTTCTTTTGCTGAATCAGCAATATAAACAATTGAGTTTGTTGTAGTGGGGCATTTATCATGTGTATATAATGGAGCACCTAAAATATTAGATGTTATATCATTGAAGAATGTGATGTAAGAAATTTCATGTAATTTCGCGTTGTAGTTATCTTGTGTTAAATCGTTGTCTTTAATGTATTGACTAAAGACTGTAGCAATATTATCTTGCATAATGTTTCCTTTTGAAGTTATCTTTAGGTTAGTTTTGAAGTTATCTCAAATACCTTGGAAATCATTATACAAAAAATTAATAAGAATTTTTATAGTGGATAGTATAGTCAGTAAGAGCCTGTGCCGCTTCCATAGTTAAAAGTGTGCTTTGTAAAGATGGAATAACTCTCGACATATCTTCAACTGTATCTGTTAAAACTTGATAAGTTAATAACGCACCGTTATGTGTTCTTTCAACTTTATACGATGGAATATTATTTCTATCAGTTCTATTGGTTACATTTTCAATTGATTTTTCAAGTGGGGTATCTACATATAATAATATAGTAGTAAACCCATTCTTCTTGGCATTCATCATTTTATTCAATGAAGATTGTAGATTGGCTGATGTTCCTTGTTGTATAAAAGATTCATCACCTTTTAATAATGATAAGACCGTAGCCTTTGTCATTGCCATAGAGGTTGCTACATGTTTATCGTCATATACTCCACGACCCAATTGCATAGTGAAAATATCAGGATCTACTATATTAAAATCTGATAAGTATTTTGATACTACTGTACTTTTGCCAGAACCAATTGCACCTGCTATAAGAATATAGAGCGGTTTATCCGTGATATTTTTAATATCTGTTATTTGTATTTTTTTCATTTCTTATTATATAGAAGTTATACTTAAATCTTCCTTTAATGTATAATATACATATGAATATACCTCAAATAATGGTTCAATTAGAGAACCAAAATAAATACAATGCTGTTTCACTTTTCCCTTTAGTTCAAGAGATATATGAGAAATATACCTTTGAAATCCAATCAGAACAGACCATCCATAAATTAAAGAGTGAAATAAACTCTGCCATAAAACAATATTACCCTCAAGTTATGGTTGTTGACGGAATAACATTCCAAACTACCGGTGGAAGTATCAAATTATACTTCACAAAAGAATTTATGGCTGAAATGGAATATCTATATCCAGAGGCTTTAATTTAATATTAAGATTTATTATGGTAATATATAGCAATAAAATTAGGATTAAAATATGAACATAAACAAACCAGAAAAAGATATAGATATAGAGATAAAAAAAATGAAGTCCATTGATTGTATGGTCAATCCACGAATATCTGCAGAAGAAATGGTATTAAAATTTGGGTTTCCGTTTGTTAGGAACTTTGTATTAAAAATAACTAATGTATCTGAAAAGCACTCGGCTTATAGTATGAATAAGAATGCGAATAGGGTTCTTACAGAATTACATTTATTGAAGCCAATAGATACGTACCCAGAGGCTTGGTTATGAATGATTTAGAAATAAATAAAATATATTTATTACAGAGAGGTTTCTTTCAGACCTTTAATAAGGATTATTTTGAATCCATTATACCAATGGTGCATACACATACAACACACAGAATGGATGACGGAGAACGATTTTATTTTATGTGTCCGCTGGACGATATTTATGAAAGTGTAGATGAGTGGTCAATAAGTAGTAATGTTTTTGAAGATGAAGATGCTTTCCTTAAATTTAGTGTATATGAAGCTTCAAGAATTAATGTGCAGATGGATGATTATTTCAAAGATTTAGTCGAACAATCAAAATTAAAATACCCGGAGAAATGGATATGAATAATTTCTTAGATATTAGTGAAAGTTATGTTAGAAAGGGTCAATATTTGTATTCAGTAACAAAGGACACAATATTCAAGGTTAAAAAAGTTGATGGTGGAAAGATTTATTTTGAAGATAAGAAATCAGTATTAATGATGCAAGAGCCACATATTCAATTGAGTAAATGGAATATTAGTTTCCAAGGATATTATTTAGTTCCAAAATATATTGTTAAGAAATTTATGAATGAATCGCCAGAATTATGGGTTTAACTTCTATTTTAGACTTGGACTTAAAACCCCTTAATAAAGAAGAAATAGATTTGGTGAATAGAACTTATAGACCAAGGGATTTTAATACTATGGACAAGAGTGATTGTGTCCCACTTATCAAGTTATTGATGAACTCTAAAAGCAATTCTTTTGATGACAAAATGTTTATGTTATTACTTCGTAGATTAAACATGATATTAAATTTCAAAGAACACCCAGAGTTATTAATCTAAGTTTAAGCTTAAATATGGTATGATGTACGAAATATTAAAGGAAATATATGCTTACTTTTGAAGAAGAAATGAGATTTTTAGGCAACATTACTACAACAATTAAAAACAACCCAGCAATGTTGAACAAGGCTATTACGGCATGTACCAACGGTATGCAAGAAGCCTTACAAAACGAAACAAACCGTGCTACTGATATGGAATTAGTTGCTGTTGCTTTTGAAGCAATGTCCACAAATAAACGATATTCTGATAAGAATTTTCATTGGGCACAAGGTTTAGCTATCTCTAAACTTAAGAAATGGCCAGAACACTCAAGAGTTAATTGGGGTAAGTCAATTGAAGATTTAGAAGCTTTACAGAGTTAAGCTTCTTTTTTCAGGTTCATAGGAGTCTTCTTTGGTGCTTCTATTGTCTTATTGTAATGAATGTAATATTTTCTTATATTCTTATAATCATCTACAAACTTATCATCTACTAAAATGAAACTACCCATACCATTATTAATGTAATTCAACATCTGAATCTTATCAAGTGTGATATATAAACCTTCACTATCATTTTTTATTATAGGTCTTTCACTTGTTTCATTGGTTGGGAACAGTTTATCAATTGCAGATTGCACCATCATAACTTTCACAGAATTATTACGATATACACTAACTTCATTTAATAAATCATTTACTCTCATTATAACACCTTTATATCTTTTTAAGTATTTATATGATATAATCCATTAATTTATTAAATAGGATTTTATTTGGAATATAACAAAGATTACTTTTATTTTTCACGTCCAGATGGGAAATTCTATACTGTTCGATTACACGATGTAGAAATTAATATCTATACCTTTCAAGTAATTTCAGTTATACATGATGGATGGGGAAACATAGATAAATTACCAATAACAAACGGGGCTTTATTTGAAAAACATGAAAGACAATTAAGTAGCTTCTACACAAATAAAGATTATTTACTAATAAACACTATGGTTTTATTCGCTATTTCCGGTCCTTATTTTGAAAATAAAATCCAGAAACAATTTTATAGAGAACTTGAAGTTCTATTTACGAAATACCCTGAGCAATACATAAAATATGTAAATGATGATTTTATTGAAATGATTAATTATCAGTTTAACATTTTGTAAAATACATTAAAAATTAGGAATATAAATGAATCCATTTGAAGAATTACTAAAAGAAGCACATCTTGACCACCAACCACAATCACTACAAATCAATATAGGTGATTATGTAGTAGACACTTCATTATTACTTACAGATGATTTGGCAGCAATATTTAATCACTTTAGAAAAGATGAAGCAATGATTGGAGAATTAGTGGAGTATGCAAGTTCATTACCATATTCAACAAAAATTGATATGATGTTTTATTTGGGGAGTGATAAAAAGTCATTCAGAAAATTAAAGAAAATTAAATCTTTTCAGAAATTCTTAGACGACTTTTCAGAAATTATCGCAGATATAAAGTATAAGTCTTAACTAATAATCTCATCTGCAAGAGATTCTAATATCTTATAAGTTTCAAGGGCATTTTTAGTTATATCCCCTTTTGTTTCATCAAATAAGTATATTAGCTTGTAATCCTTCATACCAATAAAATCACTATATTTATTTGTTAGCTTATCCATAAAAGGTTTAATGTCAAATGTATCCAATACTAACTTTGCCTCTTCTATCATATCTAATTGATGTACAAAATCATCTGTGATTGATTCAACTGTTTTCTTCAACCAAGCCTTTTCATTTGTTATTGTTTGATACTGTTTTGACTTATTTAATCGCTCGTGTGCAATAGTTAATTTCTTCGATTTCATTATCTGTTCATCAATTGATAAATTTGCATCGTCATCTTCAATTAAATCGCATTTCTGTGTATGAAATTCAACAGTCATAATAGTTTTACCATCTGTTTTTTTACCCTTAATATCATCAATAAAAATATCAGTGTGTTCATTTATCTCTTTTATGGCTTTATTAAGATAAGCTGCTTTTAATTGACTTGGAGTTCCAGTGTTTGATTTTGTCTTATCTATACCAAGAACTCTAACCCAATCTTCAAAAGATTTTGTGAGGGGCTTTTTCAAACGTTCATAATCTTTACAGTTCTCGTAAAGTATTTTGGAGTAAGTAAGTTTCAATTTTGTCTGAATCTTTAGATATAGTTTTGCGAATGGTTTAGTCTTATGAATCCATCCTAATAGTATTTCTGGTTCTAATTGGAAATCAGCAACAGTGCTATTTGTTACTCGTGTATAATTTCGTAGCAATGACATTGTTTTTACTGCATGAATTTCACCAAGTGCCGCATCTTGTTTGAATATTCCAACTTTTACTTGAACGGCACAAAGAGCATCCAATATTGCAGATAACTCATTCTTATCTTGCTTGTGTTTATACTTGTCTGTAAAATCTGACAACTCTTTAAGATTAATCTCAAAATGTTGAACCTCTAAAAATTCAAATAATTCATCCTCAGAAGAAAATGCTTCAATTGTTTCAGCAACTTTAACCCTCTTATGAATTTGTTCTCTAGCAATATAACACATATAATTCATAGCATCATGTTGAATTGGTGTCAATGTGTAATGCTCGTAACCTTTTATTCTACCTCTCTGTATGATTGGAGTTTTGTATTCAGCACTAATTAAAGCACTAGGTTTATGAACTTCAAAAATGTCTTTTCTCATATATTATCCTTTTGTTGATATTCTACTCTTACCTATATTGTGTATTTAATTATACATTATATATGTAGTTATTTCTTTACATTTAATAGTGTGTAGTATAAAGTTTTATGGTAAGAGTAGAATGTGAAGGTAAGAGTAGAATGTGAAGTTTTTGGATTTTGGTAAGAGTAGAATGTGAAGTTAGTAAGAGTAGAATGTGAAGTTTTATTTTTAGTCCAATTATAACACCTTATTAATATGTATATTTAACCGATTGAAAATCTCTAAAGAATAGAATAAAGAATCTTAAAGAAGAGTGAATTTATGTCCGAGGACACTCTCCGAGACAAGAGAGGGCATAGCCCTTGTTCTTATCAGAACTTATAATTAAATGTATAATTAATACCAATTAGAACCAAGGATATAATATGGAAGAAAATCTACCTTATGCAAAACGATTAGGTAAACAAGGTAATTATGAATTATCATTTGAACCAAAGTCAATATGGAATTATAAGAGAAACAATTTAATTGAGGACATATGTGACACTGTATATAAAGAAGAGCAGTTATCAAAAGGAAAAGATGATTGGATTAAAGCTGGTACTGGTGGTTATCTATCTGGTTGGAATAAAGAGTATCATAAAAGGATAGTTGAATTTTGGTCTGCAGAGAACGACACTGTGCTTGATCCATTTGCTGGTCATTCATCTTCTTTTGTCCCATTCCTATTAAAGAGAAATTTTATTGGATTTGAGATTACTGATAAAAGGTTCAAAATACAACAAGACCATTTGGTTAAGTTGAAAGAACAATTTGAGAGAACAAATAATATAGAACTTATTAATGATAGTAGTGAGTACATGGACAAGTATATTGAAGATGATTCTGTTGATTGTGTGATTACTGATCCACCATTTTGGAATCTTGAAAAATATGAAGAGCCAGTGAACGGAACACAACTATCTGATTTGTCCGACAAATCAAAGTTTGATGCTATGTTTCAAACGATTATTCAGAAGTCCATAAACAAATTAAAACCTGGTGGTTTTATTGCCGTTAAGATTGCTAACTTTAGAAGAAAAGGTGAGTATCTAAATCTTAAGGATGAGTGGGTTCATTTTATTCAAGAGATGGGTGTTGATTTGGTTGATGAGATAGTATTGGAATTATCACCTGTTAAAAGACATCCATTGTATAACCAAGCAATTACTAATCTAAACTGCTTAAAGGTTAATGAGTTTCTTATAGTATTTAGAAAGAAGAATGATAAAGAATCAAATATATTAGTCAACAACAGTATTAATTATGCTAGACCGTTGGTATCCGATATATATGACGATGAAGAAAGATTATTTTGGTCTGAAACAAGAAACAAGATTGATTGGATTACAGAGGGATTAAAAAAAGAGATGGAAGATAAGGTTCAGAAAGAATCTACTTCTGATGATGCTAATTTATTATTTTAATGTAAAAGTTTT
>QMNM01000058.1 GCA_003647765.1 Candidatus Cloacimonadota bacterium | reverse complement strand
CTTATTTCTGAGTTCATTCGTAGACCTTTACCTGCCGCAAGTATAATCGCTATATTTTTGCTCATATTCTTCTCTCTAAACTTATCAGAACTTTCACAGTCGCAATATCTTGTAAAGATATAAATTTGACAATTTAATCATTATTTTTTGAAATTTTACAAATTAGTTTGGCATCTAAAATGTATATGTAAATTCATATAATACATTAAGAAAATGGGGAGATTGTGATAAAAAAGCTTCTAATATTGTCATTATTTATTCTCTTATTCTTTATTGAATCTTATGCGATGGATTATTATACTGGTAAAAATCCGACAAAAGCAATGTTCTTATCTCTGTTCATACCAGGTGCTGGTCAGTTTTATAATGAACAATATTGGAAGGCAGGAACAGTATTTATTGTGGAAAGCACAATGTTAGGGTTCACAATCTATAATAATCATAAGATGAATGAATATTACGACAAAGCTAAAAGTGCTACGGATGAGGCATATCATAGATATTATCAGAAGTATAATGACTACTATGAAAAGCGACAAAATATGTATTGGTGGTTAGGTGGATTTACATTTTTATCAATAGTTGATGCTTTTGTTAATGCACATCTTTACAATTATGATGAAGAGAAAAGGAAAATAGAACTGAGATTTGGTGAAAATAAGGCACAGATAAAGTATACTTTTTAATATTAGAAAAATACTATTTCTGCCAAGACCTTAATAATTATGGTAAATTTATGAAAAATTAAGCATGGGAAAATGATGAACAAAAACAGGTTTAATCAATTCAGGAAAGTAAAATAATATTTATTACTTTTTCTTCTTTCGTCTAAATATACTTCTTACTGTCATACATATAAATATTATAGCAATTAACCTAACGCTCTTTTGTGCGATTTTATTTTTATCAACAATGTGTATGAAATTGGTATAGTCATCTTTAATCTCAATATATCCAACTGGATCAGCAGTAACATCAGCTCCACCACCTCCGCCTGTTCCTTTACCCTTTTTAATCTTTTTTGCTTTTTCAGATGACTGTTTTTCTACATCCACATTTTCAGCTTCACCACTCTTTTTATCATTACCAGTCTCACCAGTTCCACCACCGCCTCCACCTTTAAAATGGATAGACGCAACTGGAATGATAGAGATGTTATCTAGCTTTACAACTTCACCAAAAATTGCCTTTACATTAGCAACTTTCTCAACATTTTTTCTTATCTCTTCAATTAAATCTTGGACTTTCATCATAATCTCCTTTTTATTTTGTTCCGAACATATCTACACATACGCTTGACAGAGTCAAGCACTCCAAATTTACATAATTTTGCTTTGTTAATATCCTCTACCTATACCATAATAAATAAATCCCTTTGCTTTCATATCATCTGGGTCGTATTGATTTCTGCCATCAAAAATTATCGGCTGATTTAATAACTTTTTCATTCTATCAAAGTTAGGTTCACGAAATTGACGCCATTCAGTGATGAGTAATAAAGCATCTGCATTTTTAAGGGCATCATAATTAGTTTGGCAATAGATAATATTAGGATTATCACCGAATATGCGTTCTGACTCCTTCATTGCCTCAGGGTCATACGCCTGAATTTTTGCACCTTTATTAATTAATGCATTTATTATCACTATAGATGGAGCTTCACGCATATCATCTGTTAACGGCTTAAAAGATAATCCCCAGACAGCAAAGGTCTTATTTGATAAATCATCTGCAAAATGCTTACAAACTTTTTCAACCAGACGCATTTTCTGAAACTCATTAGCTTTATCAACAGCATTTAGTATAAGAAAATTTACTTTATTTTTATTTGCGATTTGCATCAATGCTTTAACATCCTTTGGAAAACAAGAACCACCATATCCAATACCTGCATATAGAAAATCATAACCAATTCTAGTATCAGAACCAATACCGATTCTTACCTTATCAATATCTGCTTTAACATTTTCACATAAATTAGCTATCTCATTCATAAAAGTAATTCTTGTTGCTAACATAGCATTTGCTGCATATTTGGTCATCTCTGCTGAGCGAATATCCATAAATATAATTCTATTCCTCTTAAATGAAAAAGCACTGTATAATTCATTCATAATTTCACGCACTTTATCGCTATCAGTACCAATTACAACTCTGTCAGGACGCATAAAATCCTGAACTGCTTTGCCCTCTTTCAAAAATTCTGGATTAGATACAACATCAAATTTATAATTAAGTTGCCGCTCATCAAGAATTTTCTGAACCTTCTCTCTGACTAAATCAGCAGTCCCTATCGGCACAGTTGATTTGTCAACAATGATCTTATAATCATTCATATAAGTAGCAATATCTTCTGCTACTTTCAATACATACTGTAAGTCCGCAGAACCATCTTCATCTGGCGGTGTTCCAACTGCAATAAAACAAATCAAAGATTCCTCCACAGCAGATTTAATATCTGTTGTGAAAAATAACCGCTTTTCTTTATTGTTCTTTATAACCATCTCTTCTAAGCCAGGCTCAAAAATCGGAATTTTACCGTTGTTTAGCATATTGATTTTTTGCTCATCAATATCTACACAAATTACATCATTACCCATCTCAGCAAAACAAGTGCCTGTAACTAAACCAACATAACCTGTTCCTACTACGGTTATCTTCATTTATTCCTCCATTAAAACATAATATACTGTCAAATATTGTTGAATAGTTGACATTTCAAAAACCTCAATTTTTTGTGTTCTGCCAAATATTAATCTGAGGCCTGATTGACATAACTGATTGGACTATGTAGTGTTCTTTGAATATTGATTTGCAGCCTTCTGCTGATCTCTAATTTTTTTAGACAATCTACTTAATTTTCTTTCTAATCTATAAATTTGGCTCATAAACAAAGGCGGTAATGATACCATATACATAATAATTCCGAGAAGCTGGATACTTATATTACTTTTTATATTACCATACACTATCATTACCATACCAATAATACAAAAGCTTAAGCCAATGATTGGGAAAATAATTTTATACATAGCCCGCATATTATCAGATGCCTTTCTTTTTAAGTAGAGTAGAAGTTTGCATTACGATTCTTATTATTCTAAATTGAATGAAACCATTTTAATATCAGTCATTTCTTCCATTGCAAATTTAGGGCCTTCTCTGCCTATACCACTTGCTCTAATGCCACCATAAGGCATCTGGTCAACACGGAAAGTGGCTGAATCATTTACATATACATTTCCCGTCTCAATGTTTTCAATCCCATAAAACGCATTCTTTATATCATTAGTAAATATTCCAGCTGCTAATCCATATTCATATTTTCCCAGTCTGGACCCTTGATTGAATTTCTCTACTGCTTCATTAAAATTGGAGAATGTCTCAATTGTCACAATAGGAGCGAATGTCTCTTCACATACGATTTTCATTTCTGGTCTGGCATTTACTACAACAGTTGGCTGGAAGAATGTGCCGTTCACTTCGCCACCTGTTATAACTTTGGCATTTTGATTTACTGCCTCATTTAACCATGCTTTTGCCTTTTGTGCAGATGCAGAATCAATCATCGGTCCAAACTCGCATTTTTTATTTACTGGATTAGTGATTTTCAATCTCTTTGCCCCCTTAACAAATCTCTGAATGAACCTATCTGCAATTTTCTGATGCACATATATCCTTTGTGTATGAATACATACCTGGCCCTGATAAGCAAATCCGCCGATAAGACATCTTGCAACAGCTTTTCTAAAATCACAATCTTTGTCAATGATTACGCCAGAATTTGAACCTAATTCCAGAGTGAGTTTTTTAAATCCCGAATTCTGCTTGATATATAAGCCGACTTCTGCACTACCAGTAAAAGTAATCATCCTTATCCGTTTATCTTTAATAAGAGCATCACCAACTGTTGAGCCAGGTCCGATGAGGATATTCACTGCTCCTGGTGGCAGATCCGCCATCATCAATATTTTTCCGAGCATAAGAGCAGTTAAAGGAGTAGCAGAGGCTGGCTTCAGGATTACACTATTTCCAACAGCAATTGCAGGTGCAATTTTATGAGCAACAAGATTAAGAGGGAAATTGAATGGAGATATAGCAAAGATCACACCAATAGGTTGGCGAATAAAAAATCCTTTTCGTTTTTCAGAGCCGACAGCTGAATCCATTGGGATTGTTTCGCCAGAGATTCTTTTTGCCTCTTCTGATGCAAAGCGAAATGTCTGTTTAGCACGATTTACCTCGCCTATTGCATATTTCCAGGGCTTTCCTGCTTCTTTTGCAATCAACTCGGCAAATCTCTCTTTCCAACTTTCAATCAGATTTGATGTTTCTAATAGAATATCCGCTCTTTTATACGGAGGCATTTTGGATATAATTGAAAATCCCTTTTCTGCTGATTTGATTGCTTCATTAATATGTTCTGCATCTGCTACACTTACTTTCTCAATTACTTCCTTATTGTATGGATTCATTACATCTAATTTATTATCGGTCTCTATCTGTTTACCATCAATCAGCATTTTGACCTCCAATGAACTTCACAAATTACATATGCTTTTTTACTAATTAGATAATGGGATTGTTTACATCTATTAACTTTTGGCAAAATGGCAGAATATCTATTAAATTTAGCAAGTTTTTTTATACTGTTCTTCTGCTTTCCTCTTTTAATGGTTGCTCAATAACTTCCTTTTTAATTTTTGCTCTCTTCTCAGATGCTGGCAAATAAATATAAAAAGTTGTTCCAACATCTAATTCTGACTCTACTGTAATATATCCATTATGATTTTTTATTATTGAATAACATATAGCAAGTCCAAGACCTGTGCCTTTTTGAGTTCCCACTCGTTTCGTTGTAAAGTAAGGGTCAAATATCTTTTGCAGATACTCTTTCTGTATGCCAATACCAGTATCCTTTATAGTTATTTTTACATATTTACCTTGTTCAAGTGGCAAAGAATGTTCTGACTTAACAAATATATTTTCAGCATTTATTTTAATTATGCCACCTTCTGGCATTGCCTGGACAGCATTGATAAGTAATTGATTTATGACCTGAGTTATCTGTCTTTTATCAATTTCTGTAGTCCAAAGATCATCTGGTATAGAAAATTTACATCTGACATTTGAACCTTTCAATACACAATTCGCTGTATTTTTTAGTA
Organism: Candidatus Cloacimonadota bacterium; assembly: GCA_003647765.1. Lineage (GTDB taxonomy): Bacteria > Cloacimonadota > Cloacimonadia > JGIOTU-2 > B8-G9 > B8-G9. The sequence continues at coordinate 2,373 of QMNM01000058.1, read as the reverse complement.
ATTCTGATATAGATGATATTTTTTTTATAGGCATTCCACCTTTGGAAAAGCTAAGCAATTGCTGTGTTAAATTCTTTGCTTGGCCGCAGGCTTGTTCAGCAATTGATAATAACTTAACTGCTTCCTTATCTGATTGTATATATAATTTTGATAGTGAAATATTTCCCCAAATTACAGTTAAAATATTATTAAAATCGTGAGCAATACCACCAGCAAGAATTCCTATTGACTCAAGGTTTTGTATCTTCTGCAATTCATATTCCATACGCTTTTGCTCTGTGATGTCTATAAATATTCCAAAAGCTCCACGATATTTTCCATTATCAATAATAGGACTTGCACTTACTTTAATAATTCTTTGCACACCATCTTTTCTATTTATTGTTAGTTCGTATCTACTTGACTTTCCAGTTTTTCTAATTGCTGTCTGTTTAAGAACCCGTTGGAACTCTTCTGGAGTTGTAAAATCGCTTAAATTTTTCCCTATTATCTTTTCTTTTGAATATCCAAATATATTAGCAGTTGCTGTATTTGCAAATGTAAAATATTCTTTCTCATCAATAATAGATATTCCTTCATCCATTGTTTCTACTAAAGTGCGATATCTTTGTTCACTTTCTTTTAATGCTTTCTTTGCTTTTGCAGTAGCAATAGCGCTTCCTATTTGTGAGCTTATTGTTTCAAGTGCATTGCGAGCAAAAATTGGCACTTGGTCCAAAGTATGTGAAGCAATATTAAGACAAGCAATAACTTTATGTTCGTGGTGTATAGGAATAATGGCAATGGCTCGCAAGTTCTCACTTGTGTGTGTTTCATTCAATTTAACACCCAATTTGTGATGGCGGCTGTATATTGGTTTTCCAGCCATAATCAAACGCGCAGTATCAGAATCTGCATCATAATGTGAAGCACTGTTGATAAAATCATTAGGTAATCCTTTATGAAAGGCAATATCTATACTTCCAGAATCTTTGTCTATTAGATAAATTCCTCCACAATCCATTCCAGAAATGCGAATGGCAGTATCAACGCATAAACGAAGCGTCTCCTCAAGCCCGACTGATCTACCAATCGCTAATCCCAAGTCGCGTTGAGCAACAATCAAATCTTTTGCTCGTTTGCTATCTGTAATCTCTCTAATTGAAATTAAACCTGCCAATCTTCCCTGATATTCAATTCTTTTACCAATAGCATTTATCCATATTTCTCTACCATCTCTTGTAATTGTGCAAAATTCATTGAGTTGATGCAAGTCATTCTCAAACATATCTTTTACAATAATGTTTAGAGCTCGCTCTTTATGCTTTGGGTGAATGAAATCAAGTGAATTCTGTCCAATTGCATCTTTCACAGAATCAAATCCATACATTTTTACAGCGGTCTGATTAGCAATTAGTATCTTCATAGTTTCAGCATCAATAACAATTATACCATTAAGCATGTTTTCAAATAGGATTCTGTAATTACGCTCGCTCTCCTGTAATCTCTTTTGCAACTGCTTTTGTTCCGTAATGTCGCGAATGATACCATGATATCCTATAATTTTTCCAGAATCATCCTTTCTCACTGTTGCAGTGACTAAGCAATCCAGCTTTGTCCCATCCTTCTTTCGCAACTTCAGTTCATATTCTCTAACAAAGCCATTTTTCTCTATCTCCTGCTGAAACTTCTGCCTATCATCAGAATAAGCATATATTTCCTGAACATTTAATGCTTTCATCTCTTCTATTGTATAGCCAAATAAATTCAACATAGATTGGTTAACTTCAACATACTTGCCTTGTTGTGTAGTGATATACACAGCATCTTTGGACTCTTCAAAAAGAGTGCGAAATTTTTCCTCACTCTTTTGCATTTTCTTCTCGGCTTTTACAGTTTGCTTACTTAATATACCTATTACAAAAGCGACAACTAAAAACATAGCTGCTCTAATGTAATCATAGAAAACAACTCTATCATCTCTAAAGATAAAATTACAGAAAATCAATAATGCGGATAAAAATATTGCAACAAATAAGCCCTTCTTTTTCCACCAAAGAAATGCTAAAAGAATAGGAATATAAAAAAGATGTGTAAAGAGAAGTCCGATTCCAAGTATTACATGAAAATAGTATGTTAAGAAACAAGCGAAGACTAAAAGAGACGCTATTCCTATAATTCTGTATTTTTCTTTTTGCCAATCAAATTTTGTTTTCATCATAGCACCCATATAGACAACATATAGCAAACCACAAAAAATGTTTAGCCACGAAATTACACGAAACAACACAAAAAGATGTTAGGCATTGGATTTCTTTAGCCACGAGGAACACGAAGAAACGCGAATAATTTTTTAATTCCATCAAAATTAGTGAATATTAGTGCGCATTCCTG
>QMNM01000057.1 GCA_003647765.1 Candidatus Cloacimonadota bacterium | reverse complement strand
TGCAAATATTGGCAAGATATTAAAAATAGGACGATATAGATAGGATTTTAATAACACTGATAAGAATAGAACACTGATTACACGGATGACTCGGATAAGCACGGTTTAAGTTTATGAAAATAGGAAAAGTTTAATAGAACACTGATTACACGGATGACTCGGATAAGCACGGTTTAAGTTTATGAAAATAGGGAAAGTGTATCAGTGTTTTTTCCCGATAAACAAACTGTTGCAGTTTCCTGAAATCTGTAAAAAATCGTCCAAACATTGTATTAATCGCTATGTATACATAGTTAAAATTGGTAACCCTAACACCATTTGCAATGGTGTTTTATATAGTAAAATACAGGATTACAAATCTTGTAAGATCGGTCTAACTACATCTGTCCTAGCCCTTTAAAAATTTTTCTTAATCTGCAACACCTTGTAAATTGGGATGTTATTCTGCGTCGGATTATCCAGATATTCGGAGGTCTTATAATGAAAAAGAATATAAAAGAATCTCCTGAATTTATTAGCTCAATTACTGAACAAATAAAAGATGCTGTAATCATTACAAATTTGGATGGCAAAATTATCTATGTGAACAAAGCAACAGAAGAGATGTATGGCTATACCAGAGATGAACTAATGGGAAAAGACCCAGGCATATTAAATGCTGAACCAATGGCAGATGAAATCCAAAAGGATATATTCAGAACTGTTGCTTCTGGAAATGTATGGAAAGGATCCCATCTAAATAAAAGGAAAAATGGCACAACTTTCACCTGTGAATTTGAAATATCTCCTCTTTTGAACCAAAAAAGTGAGACCATTGCTTATATCTCAGTTCAGAGGGATATTACAAAGCAGAAGCAGTTGGAAGATGAAATTAGAGAATCTTACGAAAAATACAAAAGTCTTGTAGAATGTTCACCTGATATTATCTATTATCTTGATGAATTAGGCAATGTGATAGATGCAAATGAGAAAGCAGTGCAAGTAATTGGCATATCAAAAGAGCAAGGACTGGGAAGACATTTTTCTGAGTTCATCACCCCAGAATCTGTCCCAAAAGCTATGGATATATTCCAGAAAATTAGAAAAGTGAGCTCATTAAAAACGGAAATGGAACTCTTAACAAAACATGGCAAACGCATACCAGTTGAGATTAACACTACAGCCAGATATGATAAGCAAGGAAATTTTATAGGCACACAAGGTATTATTAGAGATATTTCACAGCACAAACAGACAATCAAGAAGCTGAGGAAAAGTGAGGAGAAACTTAGAAGCTTTGTGGAAAACAGCACAATAGGTATCTGGTGTTTTGAGGCGGAAAAGCCAATTGATATAAATCTCCCTGAAGATGAGATAATTAAGGAGTTCTTTAAGACAAGATGTGTAGAATGTAATCATGCTTATGCAAAGATGTTAGATACAACAAGAGAAGAGATAATAGGTATAAAGCTTTCTGATGTTATGCCAGAAACAGAAGAGAATAAGGAATATCTTAGAGCATTTATTCGTAATGGATTTAAACTAACTGGTGGTGTCTCACACGAAATCAGTAGAGAAGGAAAGGACAAATACTTCCTAAACTCATTTGTAGCAACTATCAAAGATGATAAGCTAATTAGAGCATGGGGAACTCAAACAGATATTACTGAGCAGAAATTAACAGAAAGGAGATTGCAAAATTCGGAACTCCGATATAAGATGACTCTTGATTCTATGAGCCAAGGAATACATTTAATTGATAGAGAATTTAAGGTGATTCTTTTTAATAAGAGATGCCAGAACTGGAATAAGGAACTTGGACTTGAGACAGATTTGATTGGTAAGAGTATTTTTGATATATATCCATTTTTGGGCAAAAAAGTAAGAGATGAATATCAACAGATATTTGAAACAGGAAGGTTACTTTCAACAGAGGAGTCAACTGTAGTATTTGGCAAAACATTTATCACTCAAACGAGTAAACTTCCTATACTTGAGAATGGAAAGGTTACACGAGTTTTAACTGTTATTGAAGATATAACAGAGCGTAAGAGAACAGAACAAATCCAGTCCGTTGTGTATAATATAGCTGATGCTGTGAATAGAACAGCAGACCTTAATGACCTATTTCAATATATTCATAAGCAGTTAAGCACAATTATTGATACAACGAACTTCTACATCGCACTTTATGATGAGGATAAAGGGACACTGTCATTTCCATATTTTGTAGATGAAAAGGATGTATCTCCTATTATAAAAAAACGTGGTAAGGGTTTAACTGAATATGTGTTACGGACAGGCAAGCCACTCTTTGCACCAGAAGATGTTTTCAATGAATTGCTAAAAAAAGGTGAAGTGGAACTTGTTGGGGCTCCATCTCCTATCTGGCTTGGAGCACCACTTAAAGTAAAAGATAAAATCATTGGCATTGTGGTTGTACAAAGCTATACTAATCCTTCTTTATATTCTAAAAAGGATTTGGAACTTCTCCAGTTTGTCTCAGACGAAATTGCTATTGCAATAGAGCATAAGCGTTCTGATGAGGCATTGGAACAGAGTGAAGAGCGTTACCGTAATCTCATTGAAATTTCTTCAAATGGGGTAGTGCTTCACCAAAATGGATATGTAGTATTCGCAAATAAAGCCGCAAGAGAACTTGTTGGGGTTGAAAAGCCGGATGATCTTATTGGAAAGCCAGTAATAGAGTTCGTGCATCCAGATTGTCGTAAAGCAGTTGCTAAGCTAATTAATACAATATTGTCCCAAAAGACAGATGTATCTTTAATTGAAGAGAAATTTATCAAAGCTGATGGAACCAGCTTTGATGTTGAGCTCGCTGCAGTTAATACAAGTTTTAATGGCAAACCAGCTGTTCAGGTGGAGTTCCGTGACATAACAGAGCGAAAACAAACAGAACAGCTCAAATCAGTTGTGTATAAAATTGCCAATGCTGTGAATAGAACAGCAGATACTGATGAACTTTTCAAATATATCCATAAGGAATTAGGCACAGTTATAGATACTACAAATTTCTTTATTGCACTTTACGATAAAGAGAATGATACAATATCTTTTCCTTACATTGTAGATAAAAAGGATAAGTATTCAAAGCATATACCTTCTGGAAAAACACTTATAAATTATGTATTACGGACTGGCAAACCACTTCTTGCTACACAAGAAATTAAAAATGAACTTATTCAAAAAGGGGAAGTAGAACCTATTGGCACGCCATCAAAAGTGTGGCTCGGTGTGCCACTAAAAATAGAACAAGAAATTATTGGTGTTATGACAGTACAGAGCTATACAGACCCATTATGTTATACAGAAAAGGATGTGGAAATTCTGAATTATGTATCAAATCAGGTTGCTATTGCCATAAATCGTAAAAGAGCAGAAGAGAAACTTCAACAAGAGAAAGAGCAGTTGAGTGTAACATTAAGAAGCATTGGTGATGGCGTTATCACTACTGATAAAAAAGGCAATATTACTATGATGAACAGAGTTGCGGAGAAGCTAACTGGTTGGAAAAGTGCAGAAGCTATTGGCAGACCTTTAAAAGAAGTTTTTCATATTATCAATGAAGAAACACGGCAAGAAGTGGAAAATCCAGTGGATAGAGTATTAGAAGAAGGTAGAATCATTGGACTGGCAAATCATACTGTTTTAGTATCAAGGGATGGCACAGAAAGGATATTGGCTGATAGTGGCTCTCCATTAAGAGATAGGGAAAGTAAAATTATTGGTGTAGTTCTAATATTTCGTGATATTACTGACAAAAGAAAGATGGAGCGGGAGATGATTAAGATTGAGAGATTAGAATCTATCGGTGTGCTTGCAGGTGGAATTGCTCATGATTTTAATAATATTTTGACTGGTATTTTAGGCAATCTATCATTGGCAAAATTTTATTTATCTCCTGATGACAAGGTATATAAGATATTAGATTCAGCAGAACGAGCAAGTATGAATGCCAAAAATCTTACTCAACAATTACTTACTTTTGCAAAAGGAGGTAAACCAATAAAGAAAGTTGCTTCTATTAAGAACTTGTTAGAAGAGACAGTTAGTTTTGCTTTAACAGGTAGCAATATTTCTTATGAAATTGATTGTGCAGATGGACTTTCAGATGTAAAAATGGATGCTGGCCAAATAAGTCAAGTAATAAATAATTTGGTCATAAATGCAAGACAATCTATGCCAACAGGTGGCATCATAAAAGTTACTGCCAGAAATGTGATTATTGACAAAGATAATTATATTGCTAATTTGCCATCAGGTGAATATGTTGCTGTATCCATAAAAGATAAAGGAACTGGCATTCCAAAAAGAATGCTGAGGAATATATTTGAACCATATTTTACTACTAAACAAAAAGGTAGTGGATTAGGACTCTCTATCTGCTATTCTATTATAAGAAACCATAATGGCTATATCACAGTAGATTCAGAACTGGGTATTGGCTCAACTTTTACAATTTATCTGCCAGCAACAGAGGAAAAAGCCCCTATATTAGTAAAGGAACAGGAGATAGTCAAAGGCACTGGACGAATATTAGTTATGGATGATGAGGATTTAGTTCGGGATATTTGTGGTAAAATGTTAAACATAGCTGGTTATGATGTAGAATTTGCCCAAACTGGAGAGGAAGCAATAGATAAGTACAAGAAAGCCAAAGAGCGAGGAAAACCATTTAAGGCAGTTATTTTGGACTTAACAATTCCAGCTGGTATGAGTGGCAAAGAGGCCATAAAAGAATTAAGAGAATACGATCCTGAAATAACAGCTATTGTATCAAGTGGCTATAGTAATGACCCAGTAATGAGTAATCCTAAAAAATATGGCTTCAAAGGTGTAGTAACAAAACCTTTCCGTGTAGATGAGCTGACTTCAATCCTAAAAAAAGTATCGGAAAAATAGCCACAGAGACACAGAGAACACAGAGGTTTATCTCTATTGTTTTTGTTGTCGGTGTTTACCTAATCGTTATTCATAAGTCAGCTCCTATTAAAAATTGGCAATATAAATATATCACTCCTATGGAGTTCTATATTTCTCTTGTCACAGTTTTTTACGACCGTGAAACCCGACTCGAGTTCAAAGAACCCGAGTCGAGTTTCTGTGAAAAAAATCCCGTAGGCATGAAATATTTATAGCATTTTATTGCTAAATATGTTCAAGAAAATAATATGAAAGATTATCTGTTTAGATGTATAACTTGTAAGAAAGAGTTCTCTCCAACTGACATTGAATATACTTGTCCAGATTGTGGTGAGCGATTTGGCACTTTGGAAGTAATATACGATTATGATGAAATCCAAAGAAATTTCACTATTAGAACATTATCACAAAATCCAGTATTTGATATAACACGATACTGTGCTATTTTGCCAGTTGAAAATTTTGATAAATTAACGCCTCTCAAAATAGGTGGGACTTCTCTTTATAGTTTTCCTGAAATTGCTAATGAGATGGGAATATCCAATTTTTATTTGAAAGACGATACCAGAAATCCTACGGCATCTTATAAAGACAGAGCTACAGCAATTGTATTATTAAAGGCAATGGAGATGAACAAGCAAGTTGTTGCTACAGCGTCCACAGGAAATGCGGCTTGTTCTCTTGCTGGATTAGGTGCGATTATTCCTTTAAATATAAAAATATTTGTGCCAAAGAATATCCCTTTACAGAAACTTACTCAAATAAAGGTGTATGGTGCGGAACTTAATAAGATAGACACTAATTATGATGAGACATTTGATATATGCACAAATAAATGTTTAGAACAAGGTTGGTATAACCGCTCCGCAGGATTAAATCCATATCTTGTTGAAGGCAAAAAAACAGGTGCGTTAGAGATTGCTGAGCAATTAAGTTGGAATGTGCCTGATAAAGTATTTGTACCAATAGGTGATGGCTCTATTATTTCTGGAATAGTTAAGGGATTCTGGGAGTTGCATAAATTATCTCTTACACAAAAGATACCACAGATAATAGGTGTCCAAGCACAAAATGCTGACTCTGTAAAAAAAATGTTTGAGTATTTCAAAAAGACAGGTGAAATTAAACTCTTTGATAAAAAAGCAAATACGAAAGCGGATAGCATTGCAGTTGGAAAACCACGAGAAGCAGTTAAAGCTGTTAAATATCTTGCTAAATATAAAGGCGATGTTATTTCCGTCTCTGACAAAGATATTATAAATGCTATTTATGAATTAGCCAGCAGAACAAGTGTTTTTGCTGAACCAGCAGCCGCAGCTTCTTATGCTGGACTAAAAAAATATCAAAGTTTGAATAAACTTAATAAAAGGGATAATGCTGTAATTATAATTACTGGAAATGGACTGAAAGATTGTGAGTGGATAAAGCTAAATAATAAGTCATAACAAGGTTGCGACGGTGTAAACACCTACGCTGAGTCAATAAAAGAACGCTAAAGCGTCCTTTGAATAGCACTCATTACCAATCCCCAGTTTGATAATGTAGAATTTAAGCCGCATTTTATGAAAAAAGCAATTATATTAGGATTTTTGCTAATTATTTTTTTTTCGTGTGGCGAGAACCAGAATTTAGCACCAAACGACACAGATGGCTTATCTGCTTTTGGAGAAGAGAATACATTAGAAATTGCAACTTGGAATATAGAGTGGTTCCCAAAAGATGGGCAAACTACTATCAACAGGGTCAGGGAGATAATTAAGACGCTGAATATTGATATTTATGCTATTCAGGAAATTGCTGATACTACGGCTTTTAATCAACTTGTGTCCGCTCTTTCAGATTATGATGGCTTATATTCTGCTGATACTTATAAAAATGATTATCAAAAAACAGGAATTATTTACAAAAAAAATATTATACAGATTGAAGAAGTGGAGCAAATCTTTTGGTATGATTGGGCTTTTCCAAGACCACCATTAGTTGTAGAAATTACAGCTCAAAATAATGGAAACTTGTTTGATTTTTATCTAATAATTATCCATTTAAAAGCATTTGACCAACCAGATGATAGAGAGAAAAGGAAAGCTGCTGCTTGCTCTCTTAAAACTTATATTGATTCTGCAATTGCTAATTCTGATGAAAAAGATTACATTGTTGCTGGTGATTGGAATGATGAAATAGATGACCCACCAGAAGAGAACTGTTTTACTATATTTCTTGATGATGATAATTACATCTTCCTAACAGAACCATTAGCAGGGAATCCAGGTCAGGCCTCATATCCGAGCTATTCAAGCTTAATTGACCATATTTTGATAACAAAAGATGCTGAATATGAGTATAATAATGGTGAAACAGAAACCATCAGATTGGACGATTATTTTGATGATTATGATGAAACAATATCAGATCATAGGCCAGTAGTTGCAAAATTTAGAGCATTTGAATAAAGTAATCTGGATTTTCACTTTGTCGTTGCCACAGAGAGAGAAATAATTTTGGTGTCTCTCTGACTAAAGAAATCCAATAAAAGCCGAACTCCTCTTTATAGTGCAGTGTTACATAAAATTTGACCAATAATCAGAAGCCCACAACTTCAGTTATGGGGTGAACGCAGAATGATATATTCATAACCGTTTCAACGGTTTTACAATATTAGGACTTACGCAGT
>QMNM01000056.1 GCA_003647765.1 Candidatus Cloacimonadota bacterium | reverse complement strand
CCATAAAATCCTCTCTGTGCTCTCTGGGTCTCTGTGGCAATATACTTAACATCAGGAGGTATTCTATGGATAAAAAATTAAAAGTTGAATTTTTAGGTATGAACTTAGAATCGCCACTTGTTCTTACATCTGGCATAATGGGATTATCTTATTCCAGCCTTTTAAGGATGGCTAAAAATACTGCTGGAATAATTACAACAAAATCATTAACTTTAGTTCCACGAAAGGGACATAAAGGACCTGTAATTGCCGAATTTAATGGTGGAATTCTAAACTCAATGGGGCTTTGCAATCCAGGTATTGAAGATGGACTTAAAGAAGTAAGTGAGTTTAAAAGATATTCATCAAAACCTGTTATTGTCAGTATATTTGGCAATTCTATTGAAGAATTTGAAAAACTTACTGAATATGTCAATCATTCAGAAGGCGACTTTATAGAGTTGAACTTATCCTGTCCAAATGTGTTTGATGAGTTTGGTTTGCCTATTTCTGCATCAAAAGATAAGGTCTATCAAATTGTAAAAAGTGTAAAATCTATTTCAAAATTGCCTGTGATTGCTAAATTGTCCCCAAATGTATATAATATAAAAGAGATTGCGATTTCTTGCGAAAATGCTGGTGCAGATGCTATTTGTCTAATCAATACAGTAGGGACAGGAATGCTTATTGATATTAAAATGGTAAAACCAATTTTGCATAATAAATTTGGTGGAATTTCAGGCCCTTGTGTAAAACCTATTGCTATTAAACTTGTGTATGAAGCGCATCAATGTGTAGATATTCCAATAATTGGAGTGGGAGGCGTTCTTACAGGAGAAGATGCTGTTGAAATGCTTATAACAGGTGCTAATCTTGTTGGAATCGGTTCCGGTATATATTATAGAGGAGTTGAAATATTTGAAAAAATCAATGATGAAATTCTTCAAGTATTGACAGAAAATAAATATGAAGATGTCAGCTCATTACCTTACCTAAAATAATACATTAACCACAAAATTACACAAGCCGTAATGCATAGTGCGTAAAAATACAAAAAGAATATCCTGAATAACTTTGATATATTTCTATTATTTGCCTTATATCATTTATCATTAGAAATTTGGATTTTGACATTTTATTAAATATTGGTAATTTGGATTTTGACATTTTATTAGGGTTTTTGCACTGAATTAATAAAAAGATATCAGACCTATGGATAGAAGAATTACATTAGAAATAAAAAATATTCGCAAAGAGAGCAAATCAGTTAAAACATTTACTTTCTCTTATAATTTGAATGCCAAACCAGGTCAATTCATTATGCTTACAGATTTTGAGTGTGGAGAGAAACCCTTTTCTATTTCTGACTGCACTGACAATGAGTTCTCTATTACTGTAAAAAAGATAGGCGAATTTACAACCCGTCTTTTTCAGTTGAAAAAAGGCGATGTTTTATCTTTTAGAGGTCCTTATGGAAGCTCTTTTTCTTTAAGTGATAAAGTTCTTCTTATTGGAGGTGGTTATGCTGTGCCTCCGCTTTTGTTCTTATCAAAAATGTTAAAAAAATATAATGCTGATATTACTATCATAAATGGGGCTAAAACAAAAGAAGATATTCTGTTTATTGAGAATTTCAAAAGAATAACAGATAAAGTTTTTTTTACAACGGATGATGGCTCTTTGGGAAATAAAGGCACTGTTATGAGTATTGTTTCACCTCTTCTTCAAAATGAAAAATTTGATATGATTTATGCTTCTGGCCCAGAGCCAATGCTAAAAAAAATTGTAGATATGTGTGATACAATACCTTGTGAAGTTCTGATTGAGAGATATATGAAATGTGCAATTGGAATTTGTGGCCAATGTGTTATTGACTCGCTTGGAATCATTATTTGTAAAGAAGGTCCTGTTTTAGACAAAGAAGTAGTAAAGCGATTATCAGAATTTGGTGTTTATAAAAGAAATGCCTCTGGAAAAAGGGTCTATTTTTGATGAGATTGCTTCTAAAAAATTGCAGTTTAATAGAAGGATTAAAAAATATCCTGATTGATGGTAAGAAAATCGCATACATTGGGTATGGTTTTCCTGATTCTGATAAGCAGATTGATATTCAAGGAAATGTCGTTATTCCGGGGATTATAGATTCTCACACTCATATCAGGGACTTATCTCTATCATATAAAGAAGATTGGGCATCTGCGAGCAGAGCAGCTGTTACTAATGGAATTACCACTGTTCTTGATATGCCAAATACAATTCCACCAACTACAAACTTGTATAATTTGAACTTAAAACGAAAACAAGCCAAGAAATCATTAGTGAATTATAGATTCTTTCTTGGTGCAACAAAGAGCAATATTTTTGAAATTGATAGAATACTAAAAGCCAATCCAAATGATGTAGTTGGGATTAAAGTTTTTATGTCAGCTTCTAACTCAAATGATATTGTACAAAACAAGGAAGTTTTGAGAAGGATTTTTTCAGTTGCAAAATTTCATAATAAGCCAATTGTAGTTCATTCTGAATTACAGGAATGTATAGATAAGTGGCGAACTAAAATTCAATATAATTCACCTATTTATCATAACCAAATCAGGAATAGAGAATGTGCTATAAAAGGGACAGAACTTGTTTTGAAAATTGTTTCTGAAGTATGGAATACACTTTACATTGCTCATATTTCAACAGCAGAAGAAATTGATATGATTAGAAAATATAAAGAATCAAATCAGGTTTATTGTGAAGTTACGCCGCATCATCTATTGCTGAATGAGAAGATAATTAAGAAAATTGGCAATATTGGGAAGGTTAATCCTCCACTTAGGACAGAACAGGATAATAAAGCACTTTGGGACGCAGTTTTAGATGGCACTATTGATACAATTGCTTCTGACCATGCACCTCATTTACTGCAAGAGAAGCAGAGACATTACAATGAAGCCCCTTCTGGATTTCCCGGTTTGGAAACTATGCCGCATCTTCTTATAAATGAAGTAAATAAAGGCAATTTAACACTAAAAAAACTAATATCTTTAATGAGTGAAAATCCTGCTAAAATTTTCAATATTGAAAATAGGGGTGAGATACAAGAAGGATATTATGCTGATATAGTGGCTGTGGATATGCAGAAGAAGTGGACAATTGATTCTTCGCGTTTTTATTCAAAAGCACACTTTTCTCCATTTGATAGATGGAATGTTCAGGGAAAGGTTTTTCTCACTATTGTGAATGGGAAAGTCAAATTTTATAGAACATTATGAATTTTTAGGAAGGTATTTTTTAATCAATCACTAATTTTACTTTGTCAAGTTACAATGAAAATGTTATATTATTATTAAATCAATAAATAATGCAGTAATGAAAAAAGTTGCTACGAGTTATTCATCAAGAACAATGTGAAAACTGACTTATTAGTAAATGAGTATGGTTGTAAGAAACAGAGGAACAAATCAGTACTTGATAAAATAAAACTATAATGAATTCATAAATAGTTTCCCAAAAATATTAAAAGAATCCTAGGATTTCAATGTTTGGTAAATGTCTTTCTTTGACAAAAAAGTTTGTATATTTCTATTTTCGGTAGAAAATTGAGAAATAATTTGGAGGAATTATGTCTAATTCTTTAGAGAGAAGGAAAAAGCATGGGTTTTCATTACTTGAGTTGTTGATGGTAATTATGATCGTTGGTATTATTATGACAATTGTTATTCCAATGTATAGCTCTAAAATAAAGCAAGAACGACTTAAAGAAGCAATTACAACTATTGCTAAAATTCGTCAAAAAAATGTGGAATTTAAAAAGGAAAACGGTTATTTTGCTTTTGATATTAGCCAACTTAATATGCAATTGGATAGCAAATATTTCGTTTATGCTGTAACTGATTCTACAATAGAGGCTACTACTACAAAGGAATTTGGTAAGGAGGGAGCGAAAGTAGTTTATTGTTTGCCAAATGGACCATGGAAAACATCTGGAGAAAAGAATATCATTGACACTGCCTGGCTACCATAATCGTTATCAGATTGTATTTGATTAGCTCAATCTAAAAGCAAAAATATAAAAAACATCTGAAATTGTTAAGTGATTATCAAAATTGAATTATAGAACAAAATCACAAAGTTTATTTTCGTATCAGGTTTATACCAATTTATTGATACTTACTTATTTTTACTCTGTCAGATTACATGTGTGAACCAACACGCTAAGTCAAAAAATCGCTTTAAAAAGCCATATTCAAAGGACGCTTTAGTATTCTTTTATTGATTTATCCAGTGAAATATAAAAATAGATTAGACAAAAGATGTAGAGATAAAGTAATTATTTCACAGGGTGAAGCCTCTGTGTTTATACAGTCGTAACTTTGACAAAGTAGAATTACATTCAGTTAATTGAAAAAGTTTTAGATAAGTTAAAGGAAATACAGTAACAAATGAATACATAAAGAGAATCATATGGGAACAAGTATTTTTGTTATGGAGCATAGACATCTATGGCAAGTTTAAAAGAGATTAGAGAAAGAATAGGATCAATTAAAAGCACGCAGCAGATAACAAAAGCAATGAAAATGGTATCTGCGGCAAAATTGAGAAGGGTACAACAGTGGATATTTAATGCTCGTCCTTATGCTAATGAAATTGACAGATTACTCGCTTATCTTGTAACAAGAACAAAACGAGAAGTTCATCCTCTTATGAAAGATATTGAGAATCATAGCATAAAAAATATCATTGTAATTGTTGTTACTGCTGATAAGGGATTATGTGGGTCATTTAATCATAATATAATAAGAGAAGCAGAGAATTTTCTTAACAGAAACAAAGATAAAAATATTAGCATAATTTGTATTGGTAAGAAAGTCAGAGACTATTTTCAAAAACGAATTTCAAAAGTAAAACATAAAGCACATCCTAATATTTTAGAAGAATTTATAGGATTTTTTAATGAGTTAAGATATGATTATACATCTAAAATAATGAATATAGTTGTTCGCGATTTCCTTGATGGAAAATGTGATCAGGTTATAGCTATTTATAATGAGTTCAAATCTGCTATTCAACATAGAATAGTTGTCAGGCAATTATTACCTTTACAAGAAATTCCAAAAGAAGATAAAGTGAAAAATATTTTAATTCCATATCTATTTGAGCCGGAACCAAAGATATTGATAGATGAATTGGTAAGAAAACATTTAGATGTGCAGATATGGAGAATATTATTGGAGTCATCAGCCGCGGAGCAAGGTGCAAGAATGACAGCAATGGATTCAGCAACTGATAATGCAGAAGAGATGATTAGAAATTTGAACTTACAGTTTAATCGTAAGCGTCAGTCGGATATTACCAGACAAATTATTGAAGTTGCATCAGGTGCAGAAGCAATAAGATAGACAAAATTGCCTGATATTACAATATTAGAAAGATTGAAAGATTTAGAACGATTAGGGAAAAAAGGTGGAATGCTATGAATAAAGGAAGGATTGTGCAAATATTGGGTCCAGTTGTAGATGTGGAATTTGCAAAAAACAAATTACCTGCTATTTATAATGCATTACATATTGATAGACCCGGGAACTACCCATTAGTATTAGAGGTTCAACAGCATTTAGGTGAGAATAAGGTTCGCACAGTATCTATGGATTCTACTGATGGTTTAACTCGTGGACAGTTAGTAATAGATACAGAATCTCCTATTACTATGCCTGTTGGTGAAGAGACACTTGGCAGAATGCTTAATGTAATTGGAGAGCCTATTGATGGAAAAGGACAGGTAAATGCAAAGAAAAGGTATCAAATACATAGAGAAGCTCCTATTTACGAGAGTCTTGAAGTAGAAGATGAGATTTTAGAAACTGGAATCAAAGTCATTGACTTGTTAGAGCCATATACAAAGGGCGGGAAAACAGGTCTATTTGGTGGAGCTGGAGTAGGCAAAACAGTTCTGATTATGGAGTTAATTCGTAATATTGCTACTGAGCATGGTGGATATTCTGTATTTGCAGGAGTAGGAGAGCGTACTCGCGAGGGGAATGACCTTTGGCTTGAGATGAAGCAGTCAGGCGTGCTGGACAAGACAGCGTTAGTATTTGGTCAGATGAATGAACCGCCTGGTGCAAGATTGCGTGTAGGGCTTTCAGGATTAGTCCTTGCTGAGTATTTTAGAGAAGAAGCAAAACAGGATGTCCTGCTCTTTATTGATAATATATTTCGTTTTACACAAGCAGGCTCAGAAGTTTCTGCATTATTAGGCAGAATGCCATCAGCAGTCGGCTATCAACCTACATTAGCTACAGAAATGGGAGAATTGCAGGAAAGAATCACTTCTACTAAAAATGGCTCTATTACATCTGTTCAGGCGATTTATGTCCCTGCTGATGATTTAACAGATCCAGCACCTGCTACAACTTTTACCCATTTGGATGCCACTACTGTATTAGACCGAAAAATTGTAGAATTAGGTATCTATCCTGCTGTTGATCCATTGAATTCTACATCTCGTGTTTTAGACCCAAGAGTCATTGGTGAAGAGCATTATAATATAGCTCGTCAGGTTCAGCAAATTTTACAAAAATATAAAGAACTACAAGATATTATTGCTATTCTCGGTATGGATGAACTATCTGATGAGGACAAGATTGTTGTTAGAAGAGCTAGACGATTGCAAAGATTTCTATCTCAACCATTCTTTGTTGCAGAAGAATTTACAAATATTCAAGGCAGATATGTACCTTTGGAAGAAACTATTAGAGGATTTAAAGAAATAGTAGATGGTAAGCATGATGACTTGCCAGAACAGGCATTTCTTTATGTTGGTGGTATTGATGAAGTTATTGAAAAAGCAAAGAGAATAGCAAAATAATGTCTTAGTGATGCACAATTGTTAGTAAGAATGACTAATATAATATTAAATAAGTGAGATAACTATGGCAGAGAAATTACGACTAAAAATTATCAATCCACAAAAAGTTGCATATAATAAAGAAGTTGACGAGATTGTTCTGCCAGGTAAAGAAGGTGATTTTGGTGTACTTTATGGTCATACCCCATTTTTAACTTCCATTCGTCCAGGAACTATTCTAATTCGTGTTGGAAACGATTATGACTACTTCTCTATTCACAATGGTTTTGCTGAAATTGACTTTGATAAGGTAAATATAGTTACAGAAACAATAGAGCATAGTTCAGATATAGACAAGGAAAGAGCAGAGCAAGCCAGAAAGCGAGCAGAGCGAAGATTAAAAGAAAAAGGAGATATTGATTTCCGCCGTGCAGAAGCAGCTTTACATCGTGCAATAGCACGCATCAAAACAATAGAACTATCATAATGAGTGTTTATTGATTTCGTGGCTTACTTGATGCAAAACTAATACAACAGAAAACAACTTTCTATTTGCTAAAAATTTATTCGTGTTTATTTGTGTTCTTAGTGGCTGGAAAATGTAGCCACGAAATTCACGAAGTATTATTTACCACAGAGACACAGAGAACACAGAGATTATTTTTTTTAATATTCATTAGTCCACTCTAAAAATCCCTAGAAGCAGTACTAAAATAAATTTTTGAATAAAAAATCATTAGTGTAACTTAGTGTTCTTAGTGGCTGGAAAATATGGATACAAAATTAAATGATTCCTATAAAATATCGTAATTTCTTTCTAATTCTAATAATTACGCTACTTATACTTTT
>QMNM01000055.1 GCA_003647765.1 Candidatus Cloacimonadota bacterium | reverse complement strand
TATTATAGAACGCTTTAGCGTTCTTTTATTGACTCAGCGTCGGTGTTTACACCGTCGCAATATTTGTCTGGATATTGGGATTAAAAATATAATAAAAAATCCGTCAAAACTAATTTTACATAGCACTAATACAATAAACCACAAAAAATTTTTAGCCATAAAGTCACTAAGTTTTAATCCATTATTATTCTTTTTCTCTGTGTACATACAATCTTTTCAATCTTTATAATCTTTATAATCTTTCAATCTTTTCAATCTTTCAATCTTTGGATAGAAAAATGAATAAACAACAGCATAAAATTAGTGATATTTGTATGCTTAGCACGCATGGATATTTTGACCCTATTCCACAACTCGGCAGAACTGATACAGGTGGACAGGTTGTCTATGTATTGCAATTAGCAAAAGCACTTTCAAAATGCAAAATCTCTAAAGAATCCGCATCTACTATTAAAGTTGATATTTACACTCGTTGGTTTGACAAATCAAAAAAGCAAATTGAGTATGTGCCTGATTATCCTAATGTAAGAGTAATCCGTATTCCAGCAGGAAAATGGGAATTTATTGCAAAAGAGCAGATTTATAAGGTTCTACCTGAACTGGCTAATAATATGATAGAATTTATCAAAAGGAATAATCTTCATTATGATCTTTATCATGGGCATTATATAGATGCTGGAATAGTTACAGTTGATGTAGCAAAAGCATTTGATAGACCTGCATTTTTTACTGCACATTCTTTGGGAGCATGGAAACGCGAGCAAATGGGCGGAAATCCAGAAGACATGGAGAAAAAATTTAATTTTAATCATAGGATAGAAGAGGAGCTTAGAATTTTTAAATCTGTAAAAGCGAGTACTGTAACAACCGAGCTTCAAAAAGAAAAATTAAAAGAATTGTATGGATTTGAATCGGATAATGTAGTTGTTATTCCGCCTGGTGTTAATGTTCATACTTATCATTTGCCTGATGATAATAAGATAGAAACTGATTTGCCTAATAGATATATATTTTGTTTAAGCAGAATTGATTCCAATAAAGGACATGATCTTTTGCTTAATGCCTTTGATATTGTAAGAAAAGAAATATCTGATATTCATCTTGTAATTGGAGGTGGTTCTCCACAGCCACAGCAAAGAGAGCAGGAAATATTTGCTAATATGCGAAAAATCATAGATGAAAAGGATATGGGCACAAGAGTACATATAATTGGATATGTGCCAGATGAACTGATGTGTCCTTATTATCAACAGGCGGAACTTTTTGTTTTGCCATCAATTTTTGAACCATTTGGTATGACTGCATTAGAGGCTATGGCTTGTGGGACACCAGTTATTGCATCAAAATTTGGAGGCATTAGAAATGTCATCTCTTCTGGCAAAAATGGAATATTGATTGATCCTTCTAAAACAGAGGAATTTGCTAATGCAATGATAAAACTTCTGAAAGATAAGAATCTATCCAAGAACTTGGGACGAGAGGGCTATATGACTATTCATAAGTATTACAGTTGGGAAGCAATAGCTGATACACATATTGCGTTTTATGAGAGATTTATAAATGTATAAATGATGGCTACCCGAATATTTCATTTCAAAAATATTTTTGCAAATTTTGATTATTTGAAATATATTTTTAATGCACATTAAACAAAAAAGGAGACAAAGATGCAAATTACAATTACAGCTCGGCATTTTGAGATTACGGACGCGATTAAGACCTATGCTGAAACCTCAGTAAGGAGATTGAAAAAATACTTTGAGAATATTATCTATGTAGATATAGTTCTATCCATAGAAAAAATTCGTAATATAGCAGAAATCAATCTACATTACAAAAAGGCCGACTTGATAAGTAAAGCAGAAGAAAAAGATATGTACAAAGCAATAGATGTTGCAGTAGAAAAGATGGAGAAACAGATTAAGAGACATTTAAGTAAAATCAGAACACATCCGAATAAGGAAGAGAGTAGAAATCAGCTCCTTAATATAATATCAGAAGAGATGAACAATATCCAAAAGAATGGAATACATCTAAAAACAAAGAAGATTATAGCAAATAGATATTTGGTTGATGAGGCATTAGAAAAATTGGAAAAAGGGAATAACAGATATTTAATATTTAAAAATATAGAAACAGGGAAGATTAACATCCTTATTAAAGATAAAGAAGATAGTTTTCAATTGATAGAAGCAATAGTAAAGTAAAACTCATCAGGGGACTACTGCGATGAAAGAGTTAACTATCAGGAAATTATATGAATTAAAGAAGAAAGAATATATTTTGACAGTTCTCTCTTCTGTTTCCAATCTTGAACATAAGTTAGATAATCCTGAATTAAATCGTCCGGGCTTGGCATTATCAGGATATATAGAGCGATTTTCATATAACCGTTTGCAGATATTAGGTGAGACAGAAGTGAATTATCTTCAATATATGAACCCTTCCAAGCGATATGATAATATCAAAAATATAATGCAATTTGATATTCCAGCATTTATCGTAACTAAAGGACTGACTTTGTCTGAGGATTTTATCTTTTTAGCAAATGAATATGGAGTATCTGTTTTGCAGTCGCGGCTACCTACTAATGATCTTTTGCATAAATTAGATGACTTCCTATGCACCTGGTTTGCTCCTATAAAGACAATTCATGGCACTCTTGTAGATGTATTTGGTGTAGGCATTTTGATTACTGGAAAAAGTGGAATTGGGAAAAGTGAATGTGCTTTGGATTTGATTGAACGAGGTCATCGTTTTATTGCTGATGATATGGTGAAAATTCGCAAGAAAAGTGGAGTGTTAATCGGAGAGACAAATAAGCAATTGGGTTATCTTATGGAAATACGAGGGATTGGTTTAATAGATATTGAAAAAATGTTCGGAATTGAAGCAATTGGTATTGAAAAGAGGATAGAAACACAGGTGGAACTAATTCCATGGAGACGAGATATGGACTATGAACGCATAGGTTTGAAAGATAAATATAATACTATATTAGATGTAGATATTCCTATTACATATTTGCCTATTTCACCTGGAAAAAACATAACAGTTATTATTGAAGTTATTGCAATGAACTATATGTTAAAGATTTCTGGTCATAATATAGCACAGGCCTTTCAAGAAAAATTACAGCAAAGAATATCTAAAAAGAATCCATTGGTATCTTTACATTCTAAATCAGAAAACGATTTAAGCTCTAATTGATAAAAAGGAATGACAAGGAGAAAAGTAAGAGTATTGAATAAACTCGGTATACATGCCCGGCCAGCTGCAATGATAGTTAGGAGCGCAAGTAAATATCGCTCTGATTTTTTTATTGAAAAACATGCCGAAGCCGGGGACGAGGATGATTTAAGAATCAATGGAAAAAGTATTATGGGTGTAATGATGTTAGCTGCAGAATATATGAGTGAATTAGAACTGATTGCTAATGGTGTTGATGAGAATGAGTTATTAGATACTGTGGAAGAGCTTTTCATTCAAAAATTTGGAGAGGAATAATGAAGATTTTTAAAGGCATTCCTGTTACTACTGGAATTGCTATTGGAAAAACATTAGTAATTCATACTTACGATACAGGGACAGATGCTGAACAGAAGAATATTAGTGTAGATGAAATGGAATTTCATATTAATAAATTCAAAGATGCCAAGAAAAACTCTCTCATAGAACTTGAAAGTTTGATAGAGCAATTAGACCGTTATATGATGGCAGAGGAGTTAAGTATTCTATATGCTCACAGAGAGATGATAAATGACCCGGTTTTTGATGAAAAGGTCATTAAATCTATTAAACATGATTATATGAGTGCTGAATTTGCTGTCAAAAAATATTTTGCTGAATTACTGGAAAGATTTGAATATATAGAAAGTGAATATCTATTAGAGAGAAAAGAGGATTTAAAAGATATTCAAAACCGGGTATTAGGAAATATCTCTGGCAAAAAAGCCAGCCTTATTGATAGAATCCAGAACGATTCCATTATTGTGGCAGAAAATATTAGTCCTTCTTTTGCTGTTCAATTAGCTATGAAAAAGATAAAGGGCTTTGTTACTACAAAGGGTGGTGCAACTTCACATACTTCTGTTTTTGCTCGCGCTTTTAACATTCC
Source organism: Candidatus Cloacimonadota bacterium (assembly GCA_003647765.1). Taxonomy (GTDB): domain Bacteria; phylum Cloacimonadota; class Cloacimonadia; order JGIOTU-2; family B8-G9; genus B8-G9. The sequence continues at coordinate 3,740 of QMNM01000055.1, read as the reverse complement.
AGCAGTAGTTGGCATTCAAAATTTAAATCTATCAAGTGGAGATGCAGCTGATATAAAAGATGGCTTGCCTATCATTGTTGATGGCGATAAAGGAATCGTTATTATTGAGCCAGATAAGATAACATTGAAAAAATATCAAGATGCTTATATAAAAAAAGAAAAGAGTGCATTGAACGAACTAAAAAAATTGAGGCATTTACCTACTATTACTATAGATGGCAAACGGATAAAGTTATTCGGAAACATTGAATTACCTGATGAAGTAGAAGATGTAATCACTTCTGGTGCTGAAGGTATTGGTTTATTCCGTACAGAATTCCTTTATCTGAGTGATTTTAAACAGATTGGTCATACAGCAGAACCCCCTACCGAAGATAAGCAATTTGAGATATATACAAATGTTATAAAACATTTTTCTGCTAATCAACCTGTAATTATTCGTACTATTGATATAGGAGGTGATAAGTCCATATTAAATATTGGGATAGCAGATGAACCAAATCCATATTTAGGTTGTCGTGCTATTCGTTTATCTCTTCTTTATCCAGAAATGTTTAAAATCCAGCTAAGGGCTATTTTACGAGCTAGTGTTTTTGGAAAAGTAAAAATTATGTTACCGCTAATTTCCAGTTTAGAAGAAGTGGAACAGAGCAAAAAAATTTTAGAAGAGTGCAAAAAGGAATTGGATAGTAGAAATGTTAAATATGATCATAATATCAAATTAGGCATTATGATGGAAGTGCCTTCTGCTGCACTTATGGCTGAAGATTTAGCCAAGCAAGTTGATTTTTTTAGCATCGGCACAAATGACCTAACTCAATATGTGTTAGCTGTTGACAGAAATAATGAAAGAATTGCTCAGTTATTTGACTCATATCATCCAGCAGTAATTAATCTCATTGAGCAAATCGCTAAAGCTGGGAAAAAATATCGTATTCCTGTGGCTCTTTGTGGAGAAATGGCAGCAGATTTGCAAGCTGTTCCTCTTTTAATCGGATTAGGAATAGACGAGCTCAGTATGAGCAGTGTTAGCATACCTTCCGTAAAAAAATTGATTCGTAGCATAAGATATAATCATACCAAAGAGATTGTTAAAAAAGTAAAAGAAATGAAAAACGGTAAAGATATAAAGCAATATCTAGAAAATGTTGTTAATTCTACTTTGTTGCGTTAGAACGCTTTTTTTGACTTAGCGTGTGTGTCCACCAATTCGCTTTTGTAATCTGACAAAGTAATAATAGTATATATTTTTTATTTGACAAAATGTATAATTTTGTTATATTTTAAATATGCACAAATATGCAAATATGAAAAAATGGAAGTTTGGAATCGGTTATGACCCGCTTTCTCTAATTTTTAAGGCACTTTCCTGTGACCAGAGAATAAATATCATCAGGATTTTAAAATATGGAGAACAGAGTGTTTCAGAAATTGCATCATTCCTTTCAATTCATCAATCTGTTGTTTCCAGGCATCTTTATATACTCCAATCTGCTGGACTAATTGTTAGTAGAAAGAAAGGTGTTGAAGTTTATTACAAATTAAGCTCTCCAAAGACATTAGAACTTCTAAAAAGTGCTGAGGAAATTATTGAAATAAGAAAAAAATTAATGAGATTATAAACAAGAGTTAAGTTTTTTAATTGAATAATTTTTGCTATAATTAGCAGAAAAAATAATGGCAAAATAAATAATAATGGAGGTATAAAATGATTATCGCATTTGCGTCAGATGATAAGAATGGACTTGACGGAATCCTTGCTTACCATTTTGGGAGATGTCCATATTTTACTTTTGTTGAAGTTGACAAAAATAAAGTAAAAGATGTAAGGATAGAAAGTAATCCTTATATAGATTCTCATGATGTAGGAGTTGTCCCAGAATACATTCACAGAAAAGGTGCAGAGGTGATAGTAGCTGGTGGAATGGGACCCAGAGCACAGGAATGGTTTGCCAAGTTAGGTGTAAAGCCAATGGTAGGTGCTTATGGCAGGATAAAGGATGTAGTAGAAGAAATTATTAAACATCCAGTAGAAGTTTCTACCTTTCCAACCAGTCACAAAGAAATTGAATCCGGTGAAAGCGATGAAGCAGAAAGGTTAAAAAAAGAGGTTGCTCACTTACGAGAAACTATTGCAGATTTGAATGAAAGATTGAAGAAATTGGAAGACAAATAGTTGAGTCCACTCTAAAAACCATTAAAATGGTTAAAATGCATTATTTTTCTTGAACCCACAACTGAAGTTGTGGGCTAACTAACTTACTAACCACAGGCGAATTAAGTGCTATAGAAGCCCACAGTTTCAACTGTGGGAAAAGAGAATAAAAACTGATTTTTAACCCCTTCAGGGGTTTTCATAGTGAACTCATAGTTAAAAAAGGATAATATAAATATGAATGAAGAAAAAATTAGAGAAGTACTTGCAAAAGTAAAGCATCCAGCTATTGATTGCAGTTTGATAGACCTAGGGATAGTTAAGGATATAAAAGTTGAGGAAGACAAGGTTAATATTACAATGGCTTTTCCTTTCCCAAATATTCCTATAGGGAATCAACTGGTGAGGAGTGTACAGGAGCCATTGGAAAAGCTTGGTTTAGATGTTGAAGTGAAAACAACAGTGATGAATCAAGAAGAATTGCAAAACTTCTTAAAGAAGGAAGGGGAAAATTGGAAAGGTATGTAAATATTGAAATGATGTGATAAAATGAAGATAACTTTTGCTATAAAGAGAGGAGATGTAGTATGTCTATTTTAAACCTGGATTACAAACCAAATTTTGTTCGGTTTGATAGAGAAGAGTTATATCAACAAATAATCAGTTTTCCTCAACAAATAGAGGAGACCTATTTTCAACACCAAAGAAATGAAATTGCTGATTTCTATAAGAGCATTACTAATGTTATTATTTGTGGAATGGGCGGTTCTGCTATAGCTGGCGATCTGATTAGTACTTTATATGGAGATGAATTCCCAATTGTAGTTAGAAAGGACTATAAAGTTCCTACTTATTGTAATGAAAATACATTAGGAATTGTTTGTAGTTATTCTGGCAATACAGAAGAGACGGTTTCTTGCTTTGAGCAATTAGAGAAACAGAAGGTGCAGATTGTTCTAATCACATCTTCTGGGAGATTGAAGTATTTTGCTAAACAGGGATATTTATATAAGTTTATCCCTACTGGTTTTCAGCCAAGAGCAGCTCTCGGGCATTTGTTCTTTGCTATTTTGCGAATGTTAGAAGATGTCAAACTTATTCCTAATCAAGAAGTTATAGTGAAAATAACACATCTTAATGTTAGCAATAAACTGAAAATGATGGCTTATGATGTAGAAGAGAAAAATAATACAGCCAAACAAATTGCTCAAAGAATTGTCAAAAAGATTCCGCTTATCTATGCTAGTAATCCAAAATTTTCTGCTGTTGCATATCGCTGGAAATGTCAATTTAATGAAAATGCCAAGCATCCAGCATTTTCCCATACAATTCCTGAGATGAATCATAATGAGATTGAAGCTTGGGAATCTCCTGATATGAATGAGAACTTATTACCCATATTCTTATGTGATTTTGATGAAGAAGAAAATTATAAAAAACGCGTTTCAGTGCTTAAAGATCTATTTACAAAAAATCACTTTAACTTTCTAGAGGTCTCTACTGATGGAAAGCAATTGATGAGTAAACTATTCTCTACAATTTTACTAGGGGATATGATTACTTATTACTTGGCAATTCTTAATCG
>QMNM01000054.1 GCA_003647765.1 Candidatus Cloacimonadota bacterium | reverse complement strand
TAGTCAAATATAATACTATACCTCGTCTTTTTTCTAAAATTATGACTTTCGCAAATTAAGCCATTTATATCGCTCCTACGGAGCTATGATTTGCTATTGTAATTATTGCTATAATTATTTCATGCCTACGGGATTTTTTTTCACAGAAACTCGACTCGGGTTCTTTGAACTCGAGTCGGGTTTCATAATGGCTAGTCCTGTATAAGTAGTTGTATTCAATTTGAGATGCTTTAGTTAATAAATCATTCACCACTACTTCTGAGGGACGACCTTTTCATTTATTAAACGCAAACTTATCACTAACTTTGCGGACTCATCGCGAAGAATTTTATGGAAAGAAATAAAAAGAAATTCATGTCAGTTTGTCCAGTTTAGTTAGCGATTAAGTCCTTTAACACCCAGAAATCCATGTCTAAAATGTAAATTTTACCCATATATTTATCTCAATAGTTCTTGTTTGTTTTCCATCTTTTTTGTTAGAATTTAAATTATACCTTGCAGTTAATCCTCCATCAATACCACGACTAAATATATAAGAAGCATTGGTTCTAAATGAGATATCAGAAGATGAACGTTCCGGTACTTTCCCGGTTGAAGGCGTCTCTGTATACTGGTCTTTTAAACTATACGAGCCGTCTATAGAGAGAGTAAGTTCATTTTTAAAACTGACAGATCTCAATAATGGTATCTTAATTCCTGTTGGAGCAGAGAAAGAATATTTGATATTTCCTTGAATTGTCTTATCCGTAGCAGTTGTAACAGATTGTCTCTCTTTCTCATCTTGTTTGGTAATACCATAATTAGCTGATAAGCTAGTTGTTATATTTTTTATCCAATTTCCATTCCAGGAAAGAAGCGGTTGGAATGAGGTCTCTGTAGTAATTTTGGATGGTTCTTCCCAATCTCCACTACCTGTCTTGGTTATTCTTCTAACATAAGTGCTATTTAGCCTTGAACTATTCAAAACTTTTGTCATATGAATAAGTTTTTCAAATTCTGTTAAACTCAAAGAAAGCGATGGAAAAGTAGTAGTAATATTTTTACTGACATTCCCTTTATTATTTGTTTTCCTGAATTCATAATCAGCACTTAATGAGGACGTTAGATATTTCCAATTTAGAATATCAACAGAGCCAGAGGCATTATATTTATCCTCTATTACTTTTGAATCAATCAGAGTATCAGCCAAGTCCTCTATACCAATCTGGTAAAGAAAACTAGCTTTTTTATCCATAGGTTTTGCTTTAGTATTATAAACATTTCTGTAATTTAACTGTATATTACCAAATTTTTCTATTCCTTGTCTTATTAAACTGATAACAGGAATAGAGAATTTTCTTGTTTTCTTGTCTTCTTGTTCTTTTGTTTTCTTTTCTTCTTCCTTTTCTTTTTTCAGAAGTGAATCTGCCTTTGGTATGAGCTGTTCACCATTCTTTCTTTTTCCTAATTCATCTTCTTGTTTTTGGTTTTCATCTTTTGGTTCATGTGTTTCCTCCTCTTCCATTTCTCCTTTTCCCTTTCTCCATTCTCCTTTCTCCTTTTCCTCTTCCTTATCCTTCTTTTTTTTACCAGAACCAAATATTTTTCTAGCAAAGTTCTTCGGACTAATTGTCAATCCAGTTTTGATCTCTCTGACATTACTAATGTTTAAATAGTCAAAATTTTGGTTGTTGTCAAATTTCTTATCCTCTATGTAAGTAACATCATAAGAAGAGGAAGGAGTGATAAAATCTAAAAATTGACGACTATAATTAGCATTCACTTTTTGAGTACGATTCGTTTCCATACCAATATTGAAATTATCTATCATTATTTTTCTCTGCAAATCTCTTGTTGTACGCAGAGAATAATTTGTAGATAAATCTGTAAGTATCTCATATTTAACAGAGGTGTTAGTTACAATTTTTTCTGTAACAATCAACTGCTCCATTATTTTCTGTTTAGTATATAGAGTATCAATCTCGGTAAATCTCCATTTTTTAGGATGATTATAAGAATAATCTACGGAAGCATCAATATTTTGAGGTAAGTAATACCATTGAAAGCCCTTGAATATAGTAAGATTATTTTCTTTTTTAAAGTTTAACTTATAGGCATATTTAGCTGTATAATTCCATGTAGTATCTGCCCTTGTAGGTGATATTGACTTAGTGTTTTTAATAGTGCTGTTCAAAGTGCTGTTATCTAATAAATAATGAACAAAGAAATTTGGAGATTTCTTTTGTTTAGAAATAGTTATATTAGCTGACTTTGTTGATGATTCTGATTTTTCTTGTTCTCTCTCTTTTCCTTTTTTTAAATAAATATCAGAATTACTCTTGTAAAGTGGCTTGGATATTGAGTAATCATAATTCAATATCAATGGGATTCTATAGCCCCAATCAGTAGGTAAAAATTTATTTAAAGATATACTATTATTTAGATTATATTTCCAGCTATCTGTCCAGGTACCTTTATCCTGATTTATCGTATAAAAATTAGGACTTTTTTTATCTATACTTGCAGTAAAACTAAGAAAATCAGCAAATTTAGTTGTTAGCGAAAGTGAGTACACAATACCAATATCATCATAAGGTTCTGTTAATCTAATATCATCAAAGAAGATTTGTCCACTAAAATAATCTTTATGACCTCCATGTCTAATCAGTCCAATTGTAATCTGTCTAATGTTCATCAATGAGGGATTACCTTTCATTTCAAATTGCTTATCTCCTGTGGTAATAACAGAATCCTTATGGACTTTTTTAATTTCAGTTATATCAGACAATTTTATGCTTATATCCTTCCACCAATCTTGTCTCATTTTTTTCCCGTAATCATCTCTTAAAGGAATTTTTTCACTATATTGATAGTAATTAAGTGTATCTGCTCCTATTTGAATAAAAATTTCTGCGAACTCATCCGTTGTTGTATTTTCAGGATATGATTGTGCATAAGCCCAAAATCTCAATTTTTTATATTTCAACAGGTTCATCTTATCAACAAAGAATTGTCTAACTGGACATAAGCGGTCTTCAGAAATATTATTAAATTCAATTACTATTGATTGTTCCAGCTCTGTCTTATCTTCATCTACATCTTCTAAACTACCAGATGGAGGAGTATAATTTGGATTCTTTTGCGTGTTATATGTAGCAATGGAAAAAGTTTCATCAGAATAGATTAAAGAATCTGATATTGTAATTCCGTCAGCATACTGTATTCGCTGCTCCTGCCATTTATTGCCTACAATATCTATATTAATAAAAGCAATGATAGAAGTATCAGGAGAACTTTTCTCAAACCATATACGAGCATACTTAACATCCAAAAAAGTTGGCATTCTATCATTACCTCTAACATTATAAGAAAATGTATCTTGCAATGGAATACGATATAAACGCCAACCATTTTTTAGTTCATCAACTAAATAAGTAGTATCAGCAAAGTTAATAGAATACTCAAAATATCCATTATATTGGTCTAACTGCCCATTAGCATCTAAATCCTCAGTATCTAATTTATTATTACCTTCTGTACCATTGATTTTATCATAATTATCAGAACCAGTAACATAATGGAAATCATCACCATTTGGGTCTGTGTTTGTATTTGCATTATAGCCAGGCTCATATTTACTTAAAAGAGTATCTAATCCTGTATCTTCTCCAATATCTAATTTGCCATCAGTATAGATAATATCCTCTGTGTTAAGTTCGTCCAACTCAGGTTCGTAAAAATCCTCATCTATATAACCTAAATTAATATGCAAACAATCGTTAAGATTCATATTCTCATCAGGTCTAACTAACAATTCAATGTATTTTTTTTCCGAAAGGTCAATATTAGTGCCAAGATATTTCATTATTCCTGACCAATTGGGTCCAGCTGCACTATCAGGAACAATTTTACACTCTAATATACTTACATATTCTTTTGCCTCTTTTTCAGACAAATTGTCATATATAGCATCTGCTCTCCATCTATGATATGGATTATACCAGATAACTTTTCCTGTATCCAAAGAATCGTCTGTAACAGGTGGACTTGCGAAATGCCAAGTAGAACGACTAATTCCTAATGGATATGTCTCTACAATACTTTCCATATCATCTATGTATGCTTGTTTTTTCTTCGTAGCATTAGGAGTTGGTATATTCATTGCAACTGCACCTGTAAGTTTAACATTTGATTCTACATCAGTATTTACAAGTGGTATCCAGTTGACCAATTTAGTCATAATTGGCGGCTCATAATTAAGTTCACCATCAAGACCCATTAGAATCATCCGTTTCGGTTCTTTACCTAATTTAGGCTTTTTATCTCGCACTGTCTCACTTTGATATAGAAATGTTCCGCCCAATTTAGCGTTCTTGCTATATTTATAATCCGCTCGCATTCCAATTAAGGTTCTTGCTTCCATAGCAAAAATCGGCTCATATTCATAATCAATCTTTATCTTTGCATCTGGATTATTTTTTATCTCCGGATTAATAATAGTAACTATGCCTAAATCGTAATCAATCAAATAATCCACATTTTTTTTTAAGAGCTGACCATCAGCTGTAATTTTTTCACTATTTTTGATAATATTTAATTGACCTAAATTAATCTGGTCTCGCCTAGTTCTCATTTTTACAGCAATATAAAACTTAACATCCTGTGCCACATTTGGAGTTAATTTATTATAGATAGCAATGTTCTCAAGCTTTTTGAATGGCTGTAAATAAGGAAATGTTACGATACCATCTGATAAATTTATTCCCATATCATAACCATTAACAATACCATCTCCATTATCATCTAATCCTAAAAATTCAGCATAAGTAATGTTACTCTCTTGACTAATGGTGAACTGTTTCTCTCCTCCGGAGAGCAAAGTATATATTTGTAATTCAAAGCCATCATTGTTTATATTCTGTGCGCCAAGGTAATATTTGTTTTGACACATCTGCATCCAATATGGGTCGTCAGTAGTAATTGTTTGATATTCTTTCTTTATAATCCTCACAGTTGCATAAGTAGTAGAATCCGATGGATTATAGTTTTGCTCTTCATTGCCAATTTCTGTGTCATTGTCAGTAATATATACTACACCTACATCATAATTATTAGTTATATTTCTATTTATATAGATAATTCCAGTGTTATAATCTACTACAAATCCATCAGATTCATTGGGATATAATTTATCAAAGTAATACATTTTTGTATCATTAGGATCATCAGAATAACCTTTAATTGCATATAAATTATTATTTGCATTATTATCATCAACATAAAGCTTAACTGTTCCTTCTTTTGGTGAAAGTGCAGAATTAATATAAAGAATATCGTCTACATAAAGACTACTGTCAGGATTAAATGCTGTAGGTTCACCTGACTCATCCAAATCTACATTAAAATATAATTGTTCTGGTGGAGCAATATAGAAATATCTATATTTCTCAAAATCCATATCTCTAATATTTGTAGAATCTTTTGTAGAAGTGCCATAGAAGGTAGCGGATGACTTTTGTCCCTCTTCTTTACTTGCAATAACAGTGATGTTCAAATCGCCAAATTTGAATTTTGTCTTAATGCCGAAAAGTCCTTCTGATGAGCCAGAATAGCTGATATACTTTGACCCTGAAATATTTAGATTAGTATCGCCACCTTCTACCAACTGAACAATATCATCATCATAACCTTTATATTTGATATTGATTTTATTTTCTTGGAAAATGGTTTCTTCCTGTGATTTTTGCTTTACATCCACTGTAACTTTATCACCGATATTACCCTGCAAAGATAAGTTCAATTCTTGCTTCATTTTCAAGTCAGGGAACCCAGAATCTTTTGTGCCTTCTATTTGCTGTTGCCCTTTAGTAACAGTGCTTACACCACCAAAAGATAATTTCTGGTGTCCATTCACCCGTAATCCAGTTGCTCTGTCTCCAAATAACTTACGAAATGTTTTAGGCATAACTCCTTTGGGAATTTTTATATCAGGAATAATCCCTTGTCCAGTTGGTCCCTCTTTTTCAGATAATTGATTACTCAATTCTGCAATGAATTTCTGTCGTCGTTTATAATAGGTAACGCTTTTAAAAAATTTATCAAGAGGCATTGCAATGGTTGGAAAAATAGGACTATCCTCAAATTTGTAGGAAATAATCATCAAACTGTCTGGATAATCCAACTTGTATTCATATTTCAATAAATCGTTTTTCAGGAAGTAATAATTTATCTTATCTTGGACTAAACCTTTTTGTATTTGTTCAGGGAATACTCTTTTTCCACCTTGATAAAAAGGTGCATTTGTTAGATGATAGCTCCTTATAGACAAGGCAGATGAGTAAGTAGGAGTCAATTGGATATTGCCACAAAGAGGGAGAGGGCACAGAGAGAATTTTATGGCTACAGAGAAAAAAATAATCTTTAATAAAAATGTTATTATAAGAAAAAATTTTTTGTTATTCAAGGTGTTTATTTTCAGTGGTTTTCTGATAGATAATATGCAATCCATCAAGGGTTAAATCTTTGTCTAAAATATCTATTTCCGTTGTGTATTCATAGATAAGTGAAGCTATGCCACCTGTGGCTATTGCAACAAATTCTCCTGATAATTTGTCCCTGAAATCTTGTTTTATCCTTTTGATAAATCCATCAATCATTAAACTATTGCCACAAATAATGCCAGATAAAAGCGAGTTACGAGTATCTTGTCCAATTATGTTTAAGTGTGATATTTTTATATTTATTGGTATAGAATATAATTTAGCAGCTTTTTTAAATAATTGCTTAGCAGAACTCAGTATGCCAGGAATTATAGCTGTGCCTAAAAACTCTCCCTGATTGCTAACTAATTGAATAGTAGTAGCAGTGCCTAAATCTACAATAATGCAATTTTTTTTGTATTTGTGAAATGCGGCACTAGCATTGACCAATAAATCTGCACCGATTACAGAAGGGTCTGGGATATGAGAAAAACTCAATCCTAATGGAAGAGTATAATTTACTAAAATAGGATTGATATGAAAATAGGTTATAGCCATCTCTTCAAAAATTGGATTTAAGTGAGGCACAACCGAGGAAATAATAAAACTCGTAATATCACTAATATCAAGCTTATTCTCTTGTAAGATGGCCTTTAACAATACAAAATATTCTATACTTGTCCTCTTTTGGTTAGTATTAATTCTCCATGAACAGAGGAGATTACTGTTATCATATATTCCAGAAACAATATTAGAATTGCCAATATCACTTACTAATAGCATAATGTTTCCTATTACTGTTAGCTACAAAATTACAAAAAAAATACAAAGGTTCACGGGTTCACGAAGTAAAATATTTTTATCCTGTGTGCAGTAGCGTCTTTAGTCAATATTTTTCAGTGTGCTATTTTTTTTGGTTGTGGAAACTAGAACTAGTTAATTTTCAGTCAAGAAAAAATCAATGCAATCAGTTTTACAAAGATTGAAAGATTAAAAGATTAAAAAGATTGAAAAGATTACTTTGTCAAGTTCTTACCATTACCCATAAATATGTAAATACTAATGGTAAAAGCCCACAACTTTAGTTGTGGGATATAAATTAAACCGCAATACTTTAACCATTTTTACCCCATTAGATAGTCCTTTTATCTAACGCGGTTCACCCTGTTAGATAATTAAAATTTAACAAAAAAACAGTGTCTCAATCTAAATATCTAACGGGGTAAATGGTTTATCTAATATATCTAAAAACCGTTAAAACGATTGTTAATGACTTAACTTTGTAGTATACTTACAAATAAATTTGTTTGTTTCTATTGCTGATTTTTAATAGGAGTTGATTTATGGGTAACTATTAGGTCAAGTTGGGTTGTAACTGTGTCAACACCTACGCGCTACGCATTACTCTGTGTCCTCTGTGTCTCTGTGGCTACGCCTTACGCCCTACGCATTACGCCTTACGCACTACGCCCTACGCATTACGCCTTACGCACTACGCCCTACGCATTACGCCTTACGCACTACGCCCTACGCATTACGCCTTACGCAC
>QMNM01000053.1 GCA_003647765.1 Candidatus Cloacimonadota bacterium | reverse complement strand
GCGTAGGGCAAAGCATTAAACAATTTTGTATAACTTTTATTTAGTTCTGTACTTATAAAGGATATTTGGTTTATTAGTAAAAGGATTTTTAACTATTTTTGAAGACACTTTATATATTTTAGAGATAATCTCTGATTTCATAACATCATCTGTTTTGCCAAAATTGACTATTTCTCCTTTATCTAAAATAAGTAATTTAGAGCAAAATTCCGCAGATAAATTGATATTATGTGAGACCACTACAATGGTTTTATTTTTCGCATTCAAATTTCTTAACAAAGAAAAAGTTTCAATCTGATGATGAATATCCAAGTGTACGGCTGGTTCATCTAAAAGCAAAATATCTGTATTCTGGGCTAATGCTTGTGCAATGATAACACGCTGTTTTTCACCACCACTTAACTGAGAAAATCTCCTTTTAGCAAACTGAGCTAGATCTAACTGTGTGAATATATTCTCTACAAACTCTTCATCTTCTTTGCTATATCTTTCAAAAAATCCAAGATAAGGGAAACGACCCATAATTACAATTTCATATACAGAAAAATCAAACTCAGTGTGAAAGTCCTGTTGAATTATTGCAATATTTTTTGCCAACTCCTTTCTATTCCATTTACCAATACTATTATTTTTGATAAATATCTTATTTTCATTCCCAGGCAATAATCCACTTATACATTTTAGTAAAGTGGATTTTCCAGCACCATTAGGCCCAATAATGCCTACAAAATCCCCATTCTCAATATTAAAAGATATATTTTTCAGCACCGGCTTTTTATTATATTGATATGAGATACTGTGTACTTTTATCATACATTCCTCTATTTTACGAAACTGTACTCTCAGATATTAGCCACAAAAACACACAAAAAAGAATTAACCAATATTCTATATTACTTCCATTTTTATTCTGTATAATCCTTCGTTTCTCTAAATATAGTAATTTTTTCATTCTTTAATTTGACAATACCTATGCGTCTTAACAAGTCATGCTATAAAAAGATTTGACAATTCATACTAAATTAGTATGTTTTTATAAAGGAATTTTTAAAATGCAGATTAGCAAAAAATGTGAATATGCCTTACGAGCAATGTATGAATTGGCCAAAGATAAAACCAATACTCCTATTTCTGTGAGTAAAATAGCAGAACGACAATGTATTCCATATAAATTTTTGGAACAAATTTTCAGTATACTACGAAAGCATAATCTTGTGAAAGGAGTATCAGGCAAAAATGGTGGCTATATTCTGTATAGTCCAGCTAATCAAATTACTATTGCTGAAATCTTGAAAGCAGCAGAAGGAAATTTGAACATTATATCTTGCTTACAAGGCGATGAGACATGTCAATTCTTTCATAATTGCGATTTCAAAAATTTCTGGACTAAATTTAATGCCCATATAATTGAATTTCTTAATTTTTTTACTCTTGAAGATATTATTAAAGGAGTTTGATAAGCACTATTCGTATGCTATTTTTATTGAAGTAAAGGAGAAAAAATGAACCAGATAAAAAGCGATAAAATATATTTAGACAATTGCAAAACAAGTCGGACTGATCCTGTTGTATTAGAAGCGATGAAACCATATTTTTTGCAAAAATATTGGTATCCAGGCCCTTTTACATCTTATGGCACAGAGATATCTGAGGATATTGAAAAAGCAACTCAAATTGTGGCTGAGTCCATTGGTGCTAAACCAGAGGAAATTGTATTTACAAGTGGTGGCACGGACTCCAATAACATAGGTATTAAGGGAACTGCTTATGCTAATCAAGATAATGGAAAACATCTTATAACTACTATTGTAAGTCATCCTTCTGTATTAGCAATTTTTCTTGATTTAGAAGAATCTGGCTTTGATGTCTCATACATATCAGCTGACAAAGATGGCTTTATTGATCTGGAAGAATTAAAAAATGAGATTAGAGAAGATACAACATTGGTTGCAATAACTCATATAAATCATATTTTAGGAACTATTCAGGAAGTAAAAAAAATACGGGAAATTTTAGATAGTGCAAACCACAAAATATATTTATTTACTGATTCTTGTGAAGCTTATACTAAAATTCCTGTGGATGTAAATGAATTAGGAATGGATTTAATGAGCGTATCTGGACATAAGTTTAATGGACCTCCTGGAATTGGATTTTTATATTGTAGAAAAGGGATAAAAATCAAACCTATTCAACATGGTGTAGCACGATTTCATAAACTAAAACCTGGTGGAATTAACATTCCGTCTATTATTGGACTTGCAAAAGCTGTAGAAATATCATTTTCAAATTTTGACAAACAATATAACAAATATCGGAAATTGCAGAATAGATTAATATATAGTATAGTGAATAATATTCCAAAAGTTCAATTGAATGGACCGCGTGGACACAAGCGGAATCCAGCTAATGTTAATTTTTCCTTTTCTGCTGTAGAGGGTGAAGCAATTATGATGATGTTGGATATGCAAAATATTATTGTGGCAACCGGTTCTGGATGTTCCTCACAAAGTCTAGAACCAAACTATGTGATGCTACAAACAGGACATACTCATGAGCAAGCAAATAGTTCAATCCGCTTCACTTTTAGCAGATTTACAACTGAACAGGATATTGACAAAACAGTTTTAGTTTTAACAGATATAATTAGAGAACTCCGAAGAAGAAGCCCATTGTGGAAAGAGTAATAGCAAAGTAATAGCAAACTGAATAACACTGATAAAAAATAAAAATTACTCTGTGTTCTCTGCGTCTATGTGGCTACTTTTCCATATTATCAGTATTGAATTAAATAGGAGATAAATAATGACAATAAAATATTCAGATAAAGTGATTGAACATTTTCAACATCCACATAATTTAGGCAAGTTAGAAAATGCAGATGTAGAAGCCACTGAGGGTAGTGCCGCATGTGGCGATATAGTTACTGTATATCTAAAAGTTAATCCAGAAAATCATAAGATAACTGACATAAAATTTCAGTCGTACGGTTGTGCGTCAAATATTGCTACTGGGTCAATAATAACTGACTTGGCAAAGGGCAGGACATTGGAACAAGCCAAGAAAATCACATGGAAACAAGCAGCTGATGAACTTGGCGGACTACCACCTATAAAGATGCATTGCTCTGTATTAGCAGTTGATACATTGCACTCTGCAATTAAACAATATGAAAAAAAATATTTAGGTAAAGTATTTGATGAACATTTAAATAAAAAAAATATAGAGGAAAAACTAAAGTCAATTATCTATCCAAAAGTCGGTTTAGATATTATCACCCTGCGAATGGTTAAATATGTTAAACTAGATGAGAATAACGATGTCCTGATAGAAATGACTATTGATGATGAATATAAGTACAGTGTATTTGAACATATAACAAATCAATTGAAAAATAGCTTTCCGGAGATAAATAAAATTAAAATAGTAGCAGTATAATTGCGAATTACATTGATAAGCCAAAGAAGTATCAAGAAAATTTGTGTTTTTTGTGTAGTTTTGTGGCTAATAGGAATTCTGTTCTGGTTCTCAATTATTTTGACTTTAATAGATAGATAAAGAAAGGAGCTCCAAATAGGGCTGTAATCACTCCAACTGGAATTTCTACTACTGAAATGGAACGGGCAATAGTATCGCAAAATATCAAAAAAGCACCACCTATTATACCTGATAATGGGATTACTCGCTGATGATTAGCACCAGTAATAAGCCGAACTGTATGTGGAATAATCAATCCTACAAAACCAATAATACCTGTGAAAGAAACTACAATTCCAGTAATAAGTGAACTAAGTAAAAATAGTATCTTCCTTGTTTTCTGCACATCAATACCTAATCCTTTTGCTGAATAATCACCTGTTGATAATATGTTTATCCTCACAGCAAAAAGATTTAGAATTATTACTACAAATAAACAAATTCCTGAAATAATCCATAGCCAAATGATACTTTCTTTTGAAAAGATATATCCTAAATTGCCCAATAAAACCGATACTATCTGAGCCAATTCCCTATGAAACAAACTTAACAATAGAGAAATTATAGCAGAGAAGAATAAACTAATTATTATTCCTGATAAAATCAGCTGCGTCTTACTTACAAATCTATTTTTATGTGCCAAATTCCATACTAAAATAATTGTCAGTAAAGCACCGACAAAGCCAAATATTGGCATAAGTAAAACCTGTCTTAGCAAAAGAGCAATAATGCTACCTAATGCCGCACCAGAAGAGATACCTAATAAATATGGGTCAGCAAGTGGATTATTCAAAATACCTTGAAAAATTGCACCAACAGTCCCTAATACTATGCCAGTTATCAATCCTAAAATTATTCTGGGAAAACGCACATTCCACAGGATATTTTGCTCCGTCTCTGATAAAGAAAATGGATTTAATGATACACTACCAATCATCAATGAACTGATAAAAACTACAACTAATATGACAATAGACCAAATAAAAATACCTTTATTTCTCATCAACCCCCTTAATAGAACACAGATGACACTGATTACACTGATTTTCACTGATTGATTTTTTAGGTTTTATCTGTGTTCATCCATAGTTATCCGCGGAATCTGTGTTCTATCCTTCACTTTCTTTTCCTTTTACCGCATTCTTGAATAATTGTGCTAATTGCTTTACGCCAATAACAAATCTTGGCCCTGCTCTAACAATAAAATCAGGATTTATATCTTCAACAGTATAAATTTGTTTATTTATTACAGCATCAATTTTATCCCAACCTAAACGATTAGACACATCATTTTTTGTAATGTTTGGATAAGTAATAATAATTACTTGAGGATTACGACTAATTATTTCTTCAGCAGTAATACGACAATATTCTCTTGGAAGTTGATTAAAAATATTTTTGCCACCTGCTTTACTAATTATATCTCCGACAAAGGACTCTGAAGAAGCGGTCATTAACGGACTATTATATATTTCAATATATACTCTCGGCTGATAATTTGGTATATTTATAGATGAAATATCCATTCTCAACTGATGCACCAACTTTTGACTCTCCATTTCTTTATTGAACAACGAGCCAATTTTCATTATAGCATTATAAAGAGAATCAATAGATTGTGGATAGAACTCGTAGCATTTTAAGTGAAGTTTTTTCATATTCGCAAAAACCATTGCTTGTTCTAAACTTGTTCCAAGAATATATTTTGGTCTGAGTGCAATAATTTTTTCTATATCAGGAGAACTAAAACTTCCTACTTTTGGAATATTCTCAATTTCTGGCGGATAATCACACTCATTAGTAACTGCTAATACCTGGTCTTTTGCACCTATTTCATAGACAATTTCTGCTACTTCTGGTGATAAAACAATAATTTTATCACTCTTTTTATGTGCAACTTTACCACAACCAATTATGAATAGTATTGTTATAAAAAGTAATATTATTTTGACTTGAAAATAGTTCACGAATAGTATTGATTTAGATGGATTTTTATGCACTTTTTTGCCATCCTTTCATAAGTATTAAGAAAATTTGTGTAGTTTTGTGGCTAATGAGTATCAAGAAAATTTGTGTTTTTTTGTGTAATTTTGTGGCTAATAAGTATCAATAAAATTGCTGGATTTAATCTGTGCATCAGCATATATAGATAGCATTCCACATAATATTTTTCTTTGCCACAGAGACATAGAGAGAAATAATTTTGGTGTCTTCGTGGCTAAAAATCTTTTAAGTTTGTTTTTGTTTTAGCAATTGGGCAATTTTTTCTTCTTGTTCCTTTATTTTTTGTTCCAATGTTCGTTTTTCCATTACTTCATTTATAGAGAAAAGCAATAGACGGCTATTTATCGGCTTGAATAGGAACTTATCTACTTCTGCTATATTGATAGCATCAGCAACATCAAATTTGTCCGAGGCTCCACTAAGAATCACTCGGCTGATATGACTATATTTATCTTTTACTTTGGCTAACAATTCTACGCCTGACATTGATGGCATTTTCTGGTCAGATATAACAATATCAATCTTATCTGCATGCTGTTCTAAAAAATCCAATGCTTCTGATGGAGTACTAAATGCAAAGACATCAAACTCCCTCTTCAAAATAGCTGTAACAACAGTTAATACGAATTCATCATCGTCTATAACAATAAGTTGCGGTCTTTTTGTTGAATCCATTTTACCTCTTAAATTCTCCATACATTCATTTCCTCTCTAATTTATTCAAAGGAAATCTCTGTATCAGGATCTTCAAAAATTCCATCTAAATTTAAAAATTCCATTGCCTTTTCTTTTGACCAATTTTGATTTTTCATTAATTGTAAAACTAATTGTTCATATTCCTTATGTTGTTTCTGTTTTGAGAGATATATTTATTTCAATTTGGATGTTTAACATTGATATACTCCTACTAGTGTAAAATAAATTCTGACTGATAGATAGAAGCACACAATTTCAGTTGTAGGAATGGATATAAAACAATGTATTCATAACCGTTTCAATGGTGGTTATATATGAGTTATTTGCTTATGATACCCACGATTAAAATCGTGGGCTTCTATACCTGTAATCCAAAAAATACTATATATCAGAACTAACTTTACACTGCACTAAATAAGTCCTTGTAGTTTATAATCTATTAATTTTATATTATCATGAAGATGTCTAACGATACAAATAATCTGCAAAAACATAAAACCTGCCTCATCTATAATTTACCATCAAACTAATATAAACTCAATCAGCCAATAATTTGCAACTGCATAATTCAAATAATTAATGGCAATAAAATCGGGAGGAATTAGGATAGCTAAAAACCAAACTGTATTCCAGCTACAATAGAGATAAAATTATCTGGCACTTTATATTTTGTGTCGGTCAGGAATATATATCTCCCTTCTAATACAAAACCAACAGGAAACAAAGGTGGCTTAATTTTTGCACCTGCAAGTAGATGATAGCCAAATTTTGATTGCTTCTTGACAATCTCTTTTTCATCCAACTTATCATTACAACTATCCAGATTATCTTTTATCAAGTCCTCACAAAATATAGGTGCGATAAAATGAACTCCTACACCTGCTCCAGCATAAATACTAACTGTCTTTACAACTGGTGGCAATTTCAAAAATGTATACCTTAACGAAGCCAATGCTGATACTCTTGCATAAATAAGGTCTTTACTCAAATGCTGACCATTTGGTGGATAAAAAAAATCATTATCATATTTTATCTTATAATTCTTAAAAGAAACTTCACCTGTTCCTACAACAGAGAATTTTGAGAGTGGAATATCAATATACACATTCGTTCCTAATAAGAACGGATTTTCAATTGCTTCCTGTCCTAGTCCTAAGAAAACAGAATCATTAGATGCTTCATTAAGTTTGAAATGAAAATATTCCTGTTTATCAATTTTGCACATATCCAATCCACCATAGAAATTTATGCCAACCATAGCAAATGCAGAACTTGAAAATAATAAAATGCATAATAATACTATAATTTTTTTCATTACTTTTCTCCTATTTTTCGTATTCAATCGTGAAACCCAACTCGTGAAACCCGACTCGAGTTCAAAGAACCCGAGTCGAGTTTCTCTGACTAAAAAAAACCTCCTATTAGGATTTACCCAATAGGAGGTTTAAACAATCTTACATTTCCAATTTCACATTACTTCAAGATTACCATCTTCTTGGTCTCTACAACTTTATCTGTCTTCAACTGATAGAAGAATACACCACTTGCATTTGTTGGACAAGTCCAAGTAATCTTATGAGGACCAGCGGATAATTTACCATCAACTGGAGTAGCTACTAATTCACCCAATACATTATAGATTTTCAACTGTACATATTGACTTGTGCCTTGATCTCCATCAAGAGTGAACTCAATTACTGTTGTTGGATTGAATGGATTTGGAACATTCTGTTTCAAACTGAAATTGTAGTGGTCTGGTTCTGGAATAATAGTTGCTTCTGGTGTAGCTTCAATTGACCAGGAGAAATGACTTTCTCCATCAAAATCTACTTGCTCTAACCAATAATAATATGTATTACCATTTTC
>QMNM01000052.1 GCA_003647765.1 Candidatus Cloacimonadota bacterium | reverse complement strand
TTTGCGATTCTCTCTGACCTGCATACAGAACCTGTTTTAATCTGCCCACAGTTAATTCCAACTACTAAATCAGCAATACTAGTATCAGATGTTTCACCTGAACGATGGGAAACAACAGTAGTAAATTTCGCCCTTTCTGCCATTTCAATAGTATCAAGTGTCTCTGAAAGTGTGCCAATCTGATTGAGTTTTATCAATATAGAATTAGCTGATTTTTCCTGAATACCACGCCATAGTCGTTTCTGATTTGTAACAAACAAATCATCACCAACAATTTGGATTCTATTGCCTAACTTTTCTGTAATCAGCTTCCAATTATCCCAATCATCTTCTGCTAATCCATCCTCAATAGATATAATGGGATATTTCTCAATTAAGTCCGTATAATAGTCAATCATTTCTTTTCCAGAAAGTTTTGTATTTTCTGCTTTCAAGATATATTCGCCATTTTCAAAGAATGAGCTAGCAGCTGGATCAAGAGCAATGTAAATATCATCTCCTGGCCGATAACCAGCTGTTTCTATGCCTTTAATAATAAAATCCAATGCTTCTTTATTAGATTTTAGATTAGGGGCAAAACCACCTTCATCTCCGACTGCTGTACTATAGCCCTCTTTTTTTAGGACAGCTTTCAAACTATGAAATGTTTCTGCTGACATTCTTAATGCTTCTTTAAAGGAATCAGCTCCAAGTGGCATAATCATAAACTCCTGCAAATCCACATTATTGTCAGCGTGTTTTCCACCATTCATAACATTAAGCATTGGCACTGGCAAGATATGAGCATTACTGCGTCCTATATACCGAAATAATGGTAATCTGAGACAATTAGCCGCAGCTTTTGCAGTAGCTAAAGAGACGCCCAAAATTGCATTAGCCCCTAATCTGCTTTTGTTTTCAGTTCCATCCAGTTCTATCATCATTTTGTCAATTTTATACTGGTCAAAAACATCCATCCCTGCAATCTCTTCAAAAATTTTATTATTTACATTATCTATAGCTTTTAACACGCCTTTTCCAGAATAGCGAGATTTATTGCCATCCCGCAATTCCACTGCTTCATACTCGCCTGTTGAAGCTCCGGATGGAACAGCAGCAGTCCCTACTATTCCATTTTCTAAAATAACTTCCACCTCTATTGTAGGATTGCCACGAGAATCCAAAATCTCACGAGCGTATATCATATCTATCTTTATCATAATTCCGCCTCCTTATTTATTTTGTTTTATGAAAGATGCAGTATTATTTAGATACTTCTCTTCTATTATTTTATATGTCTATCTAAACTTAACTCAAGCTTTTACAGTTTTTGTAATTTTATCACATCTTCCTCCTTTCCGAATACTAAAATTATATCATTTTTCTCAATTACAGTACTTGCTGATGGCATCTGTGTAGTTTTTTCAATTTCACCAACTTCTCCATTATCTTTTTTGAATCCTTTCCTTATAGCAATGATTTCTACTTTATATATGTTCCTAACATGCAGCTCACTTATTGTTTTACCAACAAAACTAAATGGAGCAGTAATTTCCGAAACCGTAAATCCATCTGCCATTGGAATATGGTCAATAATATTCTTACTTACCAAACTATTTGCCAATCTAATAGCCATCTCTTCTTCTGGGATAATAGTGCGAGTTGCTCCTAACTTAGTTACAATAGCGGCATGGTCTCTTGACATTGCTTTAACAATGATATTTTTTACATTCATCTCTTTAAGATATAGAGTAGTTAGTATACTTGCTTCCATTGATTCACCAAGCCCAACTAATACAGCATCCATATTCTCTAATCCCAAAGTAGATAAGGTTTTTTTATCTTTAACATCAATAGAAATTGCCTCTGTAACATAATTCTTTATGTCATTAATCTTGTCCATATCTTTATCAATAGCTATAACCTGACATCCTTTTTCAGAAAGAGTAATAGCTGCTTTAAATGAAAAATTCCCTAAACCAATTACTGCAAACTGTTTCATTTGTTTCTCCAATAAATAAAATTTTTATATTCTCACTCTTGTCGCTCTACGCCCTACGCATTACGCCCTACGCTCTACGCTCTCTTCTATGCTAACCTATTAGAATATTCTCATCTGGATATTCAATATTTATTCTTTCCTTTTGAGTAAAAGCAACTGCAATTGTCAAAGGTCCTAATCTTCCAATATACATCAAAACTGTGATTAATAAGCGTGATAATGAAGTTAAGTTTGGTGTTACACCAGTAGATAATCCGACTGTACAAAAAGCAGATGTTACCTCAAAGAGATATTCTAAAAATTTATTTTTTGCTACTGCTCCTGAATATGCAGATGATTGAAATAGTTGAAGTAACATTGTAAAGAAAATCAATATACTACACGATATAAAAAAGATAACAATGGACTTTGAAATGACCTCTCTTGGAATAGTTCTTTTGCGAATCACGACCCTTTGTTTATTTGTAATTACCGAGAAAAAATAATATAGCACAACTACAAATGTTGTTGTTTTTATACCACCTCCAGTAGAGCCAGGAGAAGCACCTATAAACATCAATATTATCATCAAAAATAAAGTTGTTCCCTGCAATTTGCCTATATCAATAGTATTAAACCCAGCAGTACGCGTTGTTACTGATTGAAATAAAGAAGCAAATAATGTTCTTAAATTGAAACCAGCAAGTATATTTGTACATTCAAATAAATAAATTAACAATGCACCTACAATAATCAAAATCAAACTTGTGGTCAAGACAATTTTTGTATGTAAAGTTAAAAAGACATTTTTCCTCTTAAATTTTCTAAAAAATTTTATCTGCAAATCAGTTAATACAAAAAAGCCCAAACCACCAATTATAATCAAACTTATTACTGTAAAGTTTATTAATGGATTATCAACATATTTAGAAAAGCTATTCTGATAAATAGAGAATCCTGCATTACAAAAAGCAGAGATAGAATGAAATATAGATGAATATAGCGCTTCTGAAGGAGGCAAATCTTTTCTAAATCCTAAATAAAGTAACAATGCACCGACTGTTTCTGTGATTATTGTAAAAATAACAATATTGCGAATAAGTACAGATATTTGTTTTTGTGATGTTTTTTGTCCAAAGTTCTCTTGTAAAATCAATCTATCTTTGATACTAATTCTTTGCTTTAGCAATATCAAAAAGATAGATGAGAATGTCATTATTCCTAATCCACCTACTTGCATCATCAGCAAAATAATCATTTGACCAATCCGTGTGAAATATGTGCCAGTATTATGAACTATCAGTCCAGTAACACAAGTTGCAGATGTGGCTGTAAAAAGAGCATCTATGAAATTTATATTCTCACCAGTAGTAGAAAAAGGCAATAAAAGAAGGACTGTACCTATAAGAATTACAATTAAAAAGGATAATAAAATAATCTGTGGTGATGATAATTTAAATTTTTTATTCATATTAGCCACAAAATTCCACAAAAAATCACAAAAAGGTGTCGAGATTTCAATCTTTATAAATCTTTTAATCTTTTTAGATTTTTACTGTGTAATGAGCTTACATTTTTTTTGGTGCAGAAATTCCTAATAAGTGTAGACAATTGACCAAAACTATCTTCACAGAACTAATCAGATAAAGTCTTGCCATGGTCAGTTCTGTGTCATCAGAATTAATAATAGGAATTTTATGATAATAATTGTGAAATAAAGTTGCTAAATCTGTTAGATATTGAGTCAAGATATTCAGCTCGGTAGTAATAGCAGCAATTTTGAGAATTTCTGGAAAACGGGATAGTTCTCTAATAATTTGGAACTCCAACTTCTCTTTTAATCTTTGTAAATAATCAGGTTTGAATTTGTTAAGTGTGAAATTTTTCATTTTGGCTTTTCTAATAATACTGCAAATTCTGGCATGAGCATATTGAACATAATATACAGGATTTTCAACAGATTGTGTTTTTGCTAGTTCTATATCAAAGTCAAGATGACTATTAGCGCGTCTCATTAAAAAGAAAAATCTAGCTACATCAGTTCCAACCTCTTCAATTAAATTGCGCATACGGTATATAGCCCCTTTTCGTTTTGACATCTTTATCTTTTTGCCTTTTGAAAAGAAGTTCACTTGTTGAAGATATATGATTTTTAATATGTCAGCAGGGTATCCCAATGCAGTAATCGCAGCTTTCAATCGTGGCACATGCCCCTGGTGGTCAGGACCAAATAAATCATAAAGTAATTCATAACCTCGCTCATATTTAGTAAGATGATATGCTACATCAGGAACAAAATAAGTAACATTCCCATCTGTCTTCATTAATACCCTATCCTTATCATCACCAAATTTACTTGAAGTGAACCAGATAGCTCCATCTTTTTCATAGGTGTAGCCCTTTTCTGCTAAATAAGTAAGCACATCCTCAATATAACCTTTATCGCGCAACTTGCGCTCAGATATCCAGTTGTCAAATGTAACATTAAATTTTTTCAAGTCCTTTACTTGTTCATTTAATACTATATTTAAGGAATTTTCTAGTAGTTCATTAAATCTTTCCTTTTTTGATAGATTTAGTAATTTTATCCCATATTTAAGATAAATTTTAAGTGCGATATTTTTGATATATTCACCTTGATATGCTTCCTCTGGATAAATAATACTTTCACCTGAGAGCTGTCTATAACGCAATTCTACGGACTCAACTAAAATATCTACTTGATTACCAGCATCATTGATGTAAAATTCGCTGTAAGCATTATATCCAAGAAATTTCAGCAACCTAACAAAAGTATCACCAAACGCAGCAGCTCTTGCATTGACTATATTAAGAGGTCCTGTTGGATTAGCACTAACAAACTCCACTAATACCTTTTTATTTTGACCAAATTGCTTATCAGAGCCAAATTCACTATTTTCTTCTTGAATTGTTTGTAATACTTCACGATAAAGTTTTTTCTTTAAAGTTATATTAACAAATCCTGGTTTTGCAACTTTTACTTTGTCTACTTTTTTATCCTTAGCTAATCTTACAGCAATTCTTTTTGCTAATATCATAGGTTTTATCTTGTTCTTTTTTGATAGAACAAGAGCTGCATTTGTGGCATAATCACCAAATTCCGGTGATGGATATTTTAATGATATATTATCTGCTTTACTATATTTTATCTTTAATTTATCTAAAATTTTTACTATTCTAAGTTTAAGATAGTTCTGAAACATTTTCCCTCCTACATATAACTCCTTTATATATTACCAAAAGCTGCGAATTCACGGATTAAAATATTTAATTTTTTATGACACTGCTGGTGATTGATAATGAGTAAATGAAAAATAGAACATTTTTTGTACCTGACCTATGCATGCTATCTAATAGGACTGATTTCGTGTAGTTCTGTGCCTAATTAATGAAATTACTTTACATTGATAAATCAAGGTTCACGATGACTGAAAAACTCTATTTTGCTCTCCTCATCTACAAATTTTAATTGAGGTATACACTCCCATAGCTCTTCTAACTTATAAAATTCTCTCTTTTTCTGTTCAAAAATATGAACAATAACATCTATAAAATCAAGCAATATCCATTGTCCATTTTCCAAACCCTCATTATGATCAAGATGGATTCCATGTTCTTTAGCTTTTAATATCACATTCTTAGCTATTGCTTTTGTATGCATCTCTCCCTGTCCACTGCATATAATTAAAAAATCTGTAAGAACAGATTTACCTTGCAAATTAAATACTATCAAATTCTGTGCTTTCTTTTCAAAAGCAAAATGAATCAACTTTCGCATTTTTTCTTCTAAATCCTTACTCATTTACCACCTTTCTTTACTGTTATTTTTTTCACTTAATTGTCCCATCTGGCTATTGATAGATGGAAAAATATCTCTATAATCTCTACCAACTATGATTTGTAAGTCATAATCAGAGTTCTCTTTTATTTGATAGTATATCTTTTTTATTCCAAGTGCATTCTTTAATTTATTTACATCTATTTTGTTATCTTCACTTCTAATAATAATTACGGTCTTATTATAAATAAAATGTCTCGCATTCCTGTAATCCATAATATTAAATCCTCGTGAAATCAAGTCATTCCTTACAGCTTTCCCTAATCCTGGCTTTCCAACTCCATTTAATACTTGTATAGAATATGGCAAATTCTCAACTATAAACCGTGCTTTATCCTTCTCTTTTTTGGAATGATTACACGAAACCAATAATAAGAGTAAATTTATTAAAAGAATCCATTTACTATACAATTTATTTTACTCCTAAATTTAAAAGTTTAAGAAGTTCTTGTTATCTTGTCTTTTTAACAAATACTTTTTTCAATTTAGCGAATGACTTATTGAAATCTTCTGGTATAACTCGTGTAAGCCCAGTTGTAGTGATAAAATTCGTATCACCGTTCCAACGAGGAACTATATGTATATGTAAATGTTCTGGGATTCCTGCACCAGCAGAAGTACCTATATTCATCCCGATATTAAAGCCATCAGGATGATATACCTCTTTTAGAACCATCACTGATTTTTTCAATAGTCGTATCATCTCTAATAATTCATCATCAGAAAGATTTTCTATAATAGCACAATGCTTATAAGGAACAACCATTAGATGCCCATTATTATACGGATATAGATTCATAATTACATAAGAATATTTTCCACGATAAAGTATAAGCTGCTTTTTGTCATTATTATCCTGATCTTTTACTGAACCTTCATTGACTTTATTACATAAAATGCACTTATCCGTCTTCTCACTTTTGATATAATCCATTCGCCAGGGTGAATATAATCTTTGCGTACTATTCATTTGGACATAGGACTGATTTATCAAAACCTTAAATGGCTGTAATTTTGTATTTGAAGGAATTTCACACCCTTCCAAAAAATTAAACCCTTCCAATTGCACATTATTATTGAGAATGCTATTTATAATTACACTATTAGCCCCAATATTAGAACCTGATTTTATAACTGTTTTGCCGCGAATAATACAATTCGGATAAATATGCACATCATTTTCTATTTTTACTCTATCCTCAATAATAACGGTTTGTGGATTTTCAATAACAACACCATTATTAAGAAAATGCTCTTTTATTTTCTCATACAATTTTTGTTCAAGTTCTGCAAGATGTAGCTGGGAATTAACACCACTTGTTTCAGTTGGGTCTTCTACAATTTGTGCTGAAACTTTCATTCCGCTTCTTTTCAATATTTCCAAAGTATCAGTTAGATAATATTCTTTTTGTTTGTTGTTATTATCAATCTTTACGACTGCTGAAAAAAGTGCAGGGGAATTAAAACAAAATATACCAGTATTTATCTCCTTGATTTCTCTTTCTTGTTCATTGGCATCTTTGAACTCAACGATTCTTTCCACATTTCCATCTTTATCACGGATGATTCTACCATACATTTTAGCATCATCTAAAATAGCAGTTAATACTGTTGCATCTGCATTAGTTTGTATATGTTTCTCTTTTAATTTTGATAAAGTATCAGTCGTAAGAAGCGGGACATCACCAGCTAAAATGAATATATATCCATTAAAATCTTTAAAGTAATCCTTACAAATAGCAACAGCATTACCAGTGCCTAACTGCTCTTTTTGTTCAATGAAGAATACATTTTGCATTGGTGAAACGCAAGATATAACCTCATCTTTTTTGTAACCTACTACAATAGCAATGTTATCAATACTAATATTTTGTAAAGTCATCACAACTCTTTCAATCAATGGAATGCCGGCTAAAGGGAATGTAACCTTTGGATGACTTGACTTCATTCTTGTCCCTTTTCCTGCGGCTAAAACAATTGCGGCTGTTTGTTTATCTGACATTATAAAATCCCCTATATCTATCTAATCCACATTGCACTTTTAATTTCGCCACAAAGACACAAAGAAAAATAATTATAAATCTTTGCGTCTTTGCGGTTGAGAAAAAGTGCAATATCTTTTTCAAACATTTACAACATCCTTCAAAATATATTTCCTACCGGTTCTCGTTAGTTCAGTTTTTACAACTAAATCTATATTAACTCCAAATTCATTCTGTAATTCTTCTTTTA
>QMNM01000051.1 GCA_003647765.1 Candidatus Cloacimonadota bacterium | reverse complement strand
TGGCTAAATAGTGCTACTTCATCCAGTGAATCAATCCGGTCTCATTCTTATGTAATAAATCAGGATGTGTTGGCACTATTCTTAAAGTGAACCCATAATTCCCAGAATCTTTCGGCTCTATACTGCCTTGATATAAATAATTGTTATCACTTAACTTCTCCAACATATTCATCTCAATAATCACAGGCGAGATAATTTTATCATTACTAAGTATTCCATAATATATCTCTACTTTAATATCTTGCGGCTTAATATTTTCTGTTAAGAGAACTTCCGCAGAAACATGGATTTTATCTCCACAGTTTATATCATACTTTTTCTTTGCACTCTGTAATTTGATAGATACTGATTGCCAGTCATTTTTTATCTTATTTTTCCATAACACTAATTCATTAGCTTTTTGGTAATTATGTACAGTCAATTTCTGGTGTAATTTTATTGCTGGATAATAGAGTTTTGTAAAATATTCGCTAACCATTCTATCTGTATTATATATAGGCAGAACTGAGCGAATAGATTCTTTCATCAATTTTACCCATTTTTCTGGGACATTGTGTTCATTTCGTTCAAAAAATACAGGAATAATCTCCTTCTCTAATATTGAATAGATAGTATCACTATCACTGTCATCCTGTCTTTCATAGTCATTGTATAGTTTGCTATCGCCTATTATCCAGCCATTTTTGCCATTATATCCTTCATTCCACCAACCATCTAATATACTAAAATTTATTACACCATTAACAGCGGCTTTTTGTCCACTTGTGCCACTTGCTTCCATTGGAGCGCGAGGATTGTTCAACCATACATCTACACCTGCAATCAGATGACGAGCAATATTTAGATTATATCCTTCAATAAATATAACCTTACCTACAAATCCAGGCTCATTAGAAATTTGATAAATTTTCTGTATTATCCTTTTACCAAATTCATCAGCAGGATGAGCTTTCCCTGCAAATATCAATTGAATATCTCCATAGTCAGAATTTAGAATCCTTTTCAGACGCTCTTTATCACGAAAGATTAAATCAGCTCTTTTATAAGCAGCAAACCTGCGAGCAAAACCAATAGTTAAACATGTAGTAGAAAAAAGTTTATCAATATTATTGATTTTATACACTAATTCATTATTTCTTAGCAATTGTTTTTTAAGATAATATTGCAATTCATTTATCATTTGTGCTTTTGCGTATTGATGAATGCGCCAGAATTGTTCGTCAGGAATTTTTTCAATCTCATTCCAATATTTTGGTTCCATAGTTTTTATTTTCCAATTACTGCTCATATAATCAGTAAATAGATGGTCAATTTCGCGATATAGCCAAGACCGAATATGAATCCCATTTGTAATATAGGTAATTGGATTCTCTTCTGGCGGTACAGAGGGCCAAATCTTTTGCCATAACTTACTGGATGTCTCACAATGCATCTTACTTACAGCATTATATTGACGAGATGTGTTAAATGCAAAAATTGTTAAATTAAACTGTTCATAACCATTATTTGTATCTAATCCTAATTGTATAAATTGTTCTCTGGAAATTCCAATTTCTTGCCAGAAATGTGAAAAGTACTTATCAATAAGTGATAGAGTGAAAATATCGTGTCCTGCTTCTACTGGCGTATGGGTTGTAAATATACTATTTGCTCTGACTATTTCCAATGCTACATCAAAATCCAGTTTCTCTTCAATTATATAATGTCGCAATCTTTCTAATCCGAGAAAAGCAGAATGTCCCTCATTTATATGCCAAACTGATGGTGTTATGCCCAACTTTTGTAGCATTTTCACGCCGCCAATACCTAATAATATTTCCTGACAAATACGGTTTTCTTTATCTCCTCCGTACAATTGTGCAGTGATTTGTCTATCAGCATCATTATTATCAGGGATGTCCGTATCCAAAAGATATAATTTTATTCTACCGATGTTCACCTGCCAAATTTGAGCATATACAATACGTTGTGCAATTCTAACAGAAATTTTTATCTGCTGATTATTACTATCACAAACTTTTGTTAATGGCATATTATACACATCATTAGTTTCATAATTTTCTATCTGATAGCCAGTTGTATCAATTTGCTGGACAAAATAGCCCTCTTTATAAAGTAGTCCAACAGCAACAAAAGGGATATTCAAATCACTTGCGGATTTACAATGGTCTCCTGCTAATACACCAAGCCCACCTGCAAAAATCGGCATAGATTCGTGAACCCCAAATTCAGCAGAAAAATATGCTATCGGATTTAACTCATCATCAATATTATTTTTATACCATGTTTCCGGCTCTGATAAATAAGCATCAAAATCGTCAAGAGCGTCTTTATATAGTTTCATAAATCCAGCATCTTGAGCAGCATTTTCCAATTTTCTCTGGGAAATTTGCGTCAAAAGTAATACAGGATTATGATTGGTCTGTTTCCATAATCTATAATCCAATTTTTTGAAAATAGAAATAGCAATTGGATTCCAGGAAAACCAAAAATTATTTGCAAGTTCAGGCAATCTTTTTAATTTTTCTGGCAATACAGGACTAACATTTATTTTAAAATGTATTTTCACTTGTACTCCATATAACAATTAATTAATCTCACAACTTGAACTCAGTGAATATTAGGTCAAGAATTTGTTTAGTGAAAAATTATTGCCACAGAGACGCAGAGAAAGAAATAATTTTGTTAGAGTTCGTCCAAAAAATTTGTAAAATTCTCATAATGACAGAAGCAAGTAGGTCAGTTGCGACTATAAATTGGCAAAATAAAATTAATAAATATGGGAAATTTTGACAGAAAATATACGAGATTAGAGTTTGTTATTTTTAAGAAAAATTTAATAGTTGGCATTAGCTTTGCTAACTAATGCAATCTAAATGATGTCAAAGAGCGTATTTGCTTTTGGTTGAAAAGAAAAACATTATGTTGAATATTATGGAGTCATAATGAATAAAATTTTGACAAATGACGAACGAAAGATTGCTCTTTTTTTAGTGGTCTTTTTAGTAATTGGCATTGTTCTTTTTCACACTAAGGAATTATGGGTACAAGAGGAAATAAAAGAAACAGCTGATAGTTTAAGAAAAATTGTAGAAAAATCTGCAACAATAAGAAAATATGATATTAACAAAATTGATATTGAGACAATGGAAAAACTACCAGGAGTTGGGCCCAAAACTGCTAAACTTATCTTTGATTATCGTCAGGAAAAAGGCGAGTTTTCTTCATTGGTTGAACTGACTAATATTAAAGGAATCGGGAAGAAGACACTTGCTAAAATGCTTCCGTATCTTGTATATATTAACGATTCTACAAAAGTGATAGAATTCCTAAAAACATCAGATAAGAAACGAACAAAAAGGATTAAATCAGCACAAATACAATCAAAACCTTCTATTGAGCAGAAAATCAACATTAATCAGGCACAAGTAGAAGTACTAAAATTATTGCCAAGTATCGGAGAAATTAGGGCTAAAAAAATCATCGCTTATAGAGAAAAGAATGGAAACTTTCAATCCATTGAACATATTAAAAATGTATCAGGCATTGGTGAAGGTATTTTCAATAAAATAAAGAAGTATATAACAGTTGATAGCGTAAAGGTGAAAAAATGATATATAAACAACAAGACAATAGAATTATTATTAACCCTCAACTTATAAAATTGATTATTTTTGATAAAGATGGCACTATTGTTAAGTTAGATATGTGGGCAAAAGTTATAAAAAATAGAGCTGAATTAATCGGAGATTTTTTCCATTTTGATACTTGGCAAACAAACAACATATCTATCATAATGGGAATAGACCCTATAACTACCAAGATTGCAGATATAAATAGATTAACAATTTCTAGAATCAAAACTGAGGAGAATGTAACAAAGTATTTAGTAGAACAAGGTATTGAGTCAAATTTGGCTCAGGATGCTATACATAAGATATTTGCTGAGGTGGATAATAATATGGATTTTACAAAAATAGTTTCTCCAATTGGTAATATCAGGGAGCTATTTTCAAGGATAAAGGATAATGGGACAGAGATAGCCATTGCTACTTCTGATATAGAAACACGAGGCAGAAAGATAATGCAAGCTCTTGATGTTGACGATTATGTATCTGCTGTTGCAGGAGTTGATAGTGTTATAAATGACAAACCTGCCCCTGATATGATTTTGCATATCTGCGATAGATTAAATGTAAGTCCAAAATTAACTGCTATAGTTGGGGATAGTGTATACGATTTGTTAATGGGACATTCTGCTGGTGTTGGTCTAAAAATAGCCGTACTTACAGGTAAAGATGGAAAGCAAGATTTGCAATCTTACGCTGATGTAGTTATAAACTCTATTCAAGAGATAGATATTGGGAATGATGCATAGGTACTGTTAACTCTTTAAGACAACTTCAATTGCCTGATATCTTTTTTTATGTGTTTCGTGTAATTTTGTGCCTGTCCCGTTAGATGCTTGCTATCTATTAATGATTCTAGTCTAAAAACCACTGAAGTGGTTAGAATTAGGTTTTTTTACATTTTACCCACAGTTAAAACTGTGGGCTAATTTTGATTCTATGAAAGATGATGAAGTGAAGCCCACAACTTCAGTTGTGGGTAAGAGAATACAATAAGCCCATTTTAACCATTTTAATGGTTTTTATAGCGGACTCATAGATTTTTTTAGAACTTGAAAAATTAAAACAAATTGATAGCAGTTCAATATTAAAGACATCTTTTGCGTAAGGTCAGTGAATAAAATAAAAAATTTAGAAATGTTTTCTCCGTGTTCTCTGCGTCTCTGTGGCATAGGAATTGGAAAAAGTATGAACAGAAAAATTGTTTCATTTTATTTAGTTTTATTAGCTGTTATATTATTAAATTCTAATATAGTAGGCGAGCCCAGATTTGAAAAATTGAAACAGGCGTTAATAGAAGAAGGATTTAGAGAAGGCCTTTTGGACTCCATTTATAGTAGTGGAAAAGTTAAATTTTATCCGAAATTATTGGAAGTAAATGTATTTCAGAAAAGCTATTCAGATTACTATGAAAGAGTACCAAAGCCAAAAAATGTTGAAAAAGGCAAGCTGTTTTATCAAGAGCATAAGGAATTGTTAAAAAAATGCGAACAAGAAACCAAAGTTCCTGCATCTATTATTACTGCACTTTTGTATATTGAGACAAATTTTAAGGAATATAAAAAGAACAACCTGGTGGTAAATGTATATTTTTCTCTTTATTTTGCTGATGAAGATAGCATTATTGATAAGAATATAGAGAAAATCAGGAATTCCGAATTATCACAGGCAGAGAAGGAAAAAATAATATCCAAAGCGAAAAGAGTGGCAAAGAGAAAATCAAAATGGGCATTCAAAGAGCTAAAAGTGCTATTGAAGAATTTTACTGCTGAAGAGCTTTTGAATTTATACGGTTCATGGGCAGGGGCAATTGGTTATCCTCAATTCATTCCATCTTCTTATGAAATCTGGGCTGTTGATGGAAATAATGATGGTAAAATTGACTTATTTGATTTTGACGACGCTATCTATAGCATTGCTAATTACTTAAATAGTAATGGTTGGAAAGAAAACTTGACCGATAAACAGAAGAAAGCTGTGATACATACTTATAATCATAATTGGGATTATGTAACTGCTGTCCTAAAATATGCAGAGAATTTAGAAAAACTATTAAAAAATGCAGGTTGCGACAGCGTAAACACTGGTGCTGAGTCAATAAAAGAACCCTAAAGCATGCTTTGAATATGGCTCTTTAGAACACTTTTTTTGACTTAACATGTGGGTTTTACACACTCGCTTTTGTAATCTGACAAAATAAATATAATTGTGTGGAATAAATTGGAGCATTTTGAGTTAGTTTCTAATTATAAACCAACAGGTGATCAGCCACAAGCAATTAACGAATTGACAGAAGGGCTTATACATAATGAAAAATACCAAACTTTGTTAGGTATTACAGGTTCTGGCAAAACATTCACTATGGCTAATGTGATAAAAAATGTTAATAAGCCCTGTCTTATTCTATCTCATAACAAGACCTTATCTGCCCAGCTTTATGGAGAAATGAAACAGTTATTTCCTCATAATGCTGTAGAATATTTTGTTAGTTATTATGATTATTATCAGCCAGAAGCATATAATCCTGTTACTGATATACATATTGATAAGGATGTAGATATAAATGAACAGATTGACAGATTGCGTTTGAAAGCCACAATGTCTCTAATGGAACGTCGTGATGTAATTATTATTGCAAGCGTGTCCTGTATTTATGGATTGGGAATCCCTAAGGATTATCGGTCTGCACTGATTTATCTAAAAGTTGGACAGGAAATCAAACGAGATGATTTGCTCTATAAATTAGTAGATATTTATTATAGTAGAAATGATATAGAATTTCAGAGAGGCACTTTTCGTGTGCGTGGTGATACACGAGAAATTTATCCTGCATATCTTGAACATTCTATTCGTGTAGAATTTTTTGGTGATAAGATAGAATCTCTATCTCGTATAAATCCGTTGACCTGTGAAGTATTAGAGAAATTGGATGAATATTCAGTGTATCCGGCACGGCACTTTGTTATATCGCCTGACAGATTACAAAATGCAATTGAAACTATCAGAGAAGAATTAAATGACCGTATTAGATATTTTATTCAGCATAATAAATTATTAGAGGCACAGCGTATAGAACAGAGGACTAATTTTGATTTAGAAATGTTACAGCAAGTTGGTTATGTATCAGGCATTGAAAATTATTCTCGTCATCTTTCTGGACGAAAACCAGGTGAGCGTTCTTACTGCCTTCTTGACTATTTCCCAGATGATTATTTAACATTTATAGATGAATCTCATGTTACTATTCCACAGTTGAAGGCTATGTATAAAGGTGATTATT
This sequence comes from Candidatus Cloacimonadota bacterium, assembly GCA_003647765.1. Lineage (GTDB taxonomy): Bacteria > Cloacimonadota > Cloacimonadia > JGIOTU-2 > B8-G9 > B8-G9. Next base: position 1,157 of record QMNM01000051.1, on the reverse strand, counting down.
CTCGTAAGCATAACCTGATTGAGTATGGTTTCCGTCTGCCTTCTGCTTATGATAATAGACCATTAAGATTTGATGAATTTGAAAAGTTGATAAATCAGGTCATTTTTGTGTCTGCTACGCCTGGGGATTATGAACTAAAAAAATGTAATGGTGTAGTTACAGAACAGCTTATTCGTCCCACTGGCCTGATTGACCCTGATATTTCAGTTAATCCAATTGATACGCAAATTGACCATCTTTTAGAACAGATTCGGCAGAGAGTAGAGAAACATCAACGAGTATTAGTTTCCACTTTGACAAAAAAAATGGCAGAAGATTTGACAGAATACATTGGACAGACAGGTCAAAAGGTGCAGTATTTACACAGTGATATTGACACTATTGATAGAGTTAAGATTATTCGTCAATTGCGATTAGGTGAAATTGATATAATTGTTGGTGTAAATTTATTGCGTGAAGGATTGGATTTGCCTGAGGTTTCTTTGGTTGCTATTTTAGATGCTGATAAAGCTGGATTTCTTCGGTCAGAAAAGTCATTGATACAAATTGCTGGTAGAGCCGCGAGAAATATTGATGGACAAGTGATTTTTTATGCGGATAAAATTACTGATGCTATGCAGAAAGCAATTGACGAGACAAGACGCAGGAGACAATTACAATTTGAATATAACAAAGCACATAATATCACGCCACAATCCATTCAGAAGACAATTGATAGCATTATGCTTTCCACATTAGTCGCGGATAGTGAAAAGGAAAGTAAAGTCGCTGAGAAAAAGATTGATTTCAAAGCGTATGTTAATATTGAAAATAAAGAGGATATAATAAAACTATTGACCAAGGAGATGCAAAAGGCGGCAAGGGAATTGGAATTTGAAAAGGCAGCTGATATACGGGATAGGATTTTGGAGTTGAAAGAAATGTGAGATTTGGCACAGAGCACTTTTGTAAGTTTATTTTACATATTCGGACTGACAAGTTCAAATTTCTCCAAATATATTCAGGATTATAACTTTAAGTTAAATGAAAAATGTAATATTAATTTTGGCAGTACAAATCTCTTATGCTAAACTAAGGATCTTATTTTTTATGGAAACTTCATTATCCCCAAAAAGTGCGATTAACAAAACAGTGCCAAAATTTACTATACTCTTTTA
>QMNM01000050.1 GCA_003647765.1 Candidatus Cloacimonadota bacterium | reverse complement strand
TATCCAATAAATAAGAAAAAAGAAGCTTATTATTATATTATCTACTTTCAAATAGATAGTGAAAAAATCATTGAGTTGGAAAAAAAGTATAAGCTTATGGAGAATATCTTACGATACTTAATTCTAATTTCCAAATGAGTTATGCAAAATAAGGAAAATAGGAGGAAATAAATGAGCATACCATTACGAATGCCGAATGTTAATTATATTATTATTTCTGGACATCTTACAATGGATCCAGAGCTAAGATATACAAGTGAGGGCACTCCTTTACTTCAACTTCAATTTGCTCATAATAGAAGATATAAAGACAGAAGTGGAAATTGGCAGGAGAAATCAAGTTTTTTTAGAGCGGTCCTTTGGGGTTTACAAGTAGAGAGATTGAGCAATGTGTTAAAAAAGGGGAGTCCTGTTTTGGTAGAAGGTAGTTTAGAATCAAGAAGTTGGCTAGATAAAGACGAGAATAAGAGAACTACTATTGAGATTAGAGCGAGACGAGTACAATCTTTGGAAAAGTTACCCATTGATGAGGAAGTGCAGGAAGAGGAATTGGCAGAACCAAATTCAAAAGCAGATGAAGAAGAAAAAAGTGTGGACGATGTTCCATTTTAACAGATGTTTCTAAACTGATTAACACTTATAACACAGGATTTCTAATCCTAATAGTAATCACAAAATTTTTATCTACATTGAATCTCTTCCGTTTTACTCATTCACTTATCATTTATTTTAAAGATATAGAGATAAACTAATTATTTCACTTGGTGAAGCATTAGTGTTTCCGAAGCATTTGCCAGTAAAACATGCCTGTCAGTTAAGATTTACCTAATGCATTGTCTATGGTAAATACACAGTGGCAAACTCAGTTATGGACAATGTCTAATCAATGCTTATGAAAAGGAAAGAAACTATGGATAAAAAGGTGTACTTACGAAAAAAGAGATATTGCAAATTTTGTAAGGATGAAAAATTAATCATAGATTATAAAAATATTAATCTATTGGGAAATTATGTTATGGAGAATGCGAAAATATTACCACGAAGAATATCTGGCAATTGTGCAAGACATCAAAGACAGATAACAAGAGCAATTAAACGAGCAAGGCAAATGGCATTATTACCTTATGTAGGTAAGTAGAAAAATAATGGAGAAAATCTCAGTTATATAAAATGGTCATTTATACAGGCATTATTATATTAGTATCTATATTTTCTCCTTTTGTTGGCATTATCTCTGCAATCTATTATTTCTCTAAAATCAATAGACAATCTTCTTCTGAATTAAAAAAACTAACTTTTAACTTTCTTATATTTTCATTATTACTCTTTATTTTCAAGGTTATCAACCTGGATCTGTTTGCAAATTTAGTAATTGGTATTCTTTTAACTACTCTTATATTTGTTAAGTATTATCAAAAATGTTTGGAACAAGAGAGTGAGGATTTTGTTCAACATCGTTATACTTCTGCAATTATAGTAGCAATTATTCCTAATCTTGTTCTTGTGATTGTAAAGAATTTATTCTTTTTTGAATACATAAAGAAAGATATTTTAAATTCAATTAGTCAAATACAAAGCAATTTAGATAATATGTTCCGACTAAATGCTGATAAAATTGAAATAGTAGAGGATATGTTAGCATCGTTTCAAGATATAATGATCAACTTAAATGCTGGTATCTGGATACTGACAATTGCAACTGGCTTAATTATTGGTGCCTTATTAGTGTCCAAAAAATTAGAGAATAATCTCTGGAAATTTGACAAGATTAAGCTTGGTTTTGAATTCCAATTTATTTTAATCATAGGTTTGATGCTTTATATTTTGAAAGCGAAAATAATTGCTTATAATTTTTTGTTATTAGCTGGTTATATTTATTTGATTCAAGGAGTTTCTGTAATTAGCTATTACTTAAAAGTTCAGCAAAAAAAATGGCATTCATCTCACAAATTTATTGTTCCTGCATCTATCGTCATTTTTTCTATTATTGCATTATCAAATTACATTATCTTGCTAACTATTAGTATAATAGGTCTATTAGATAGTTGGCTTGATTTTAGAAAAATATCCATGAAAGAATTATCTTGAAAATGTAGATTAACACAAGATGTCCTGAAATTTAGATCTATAGCCACACAATATTCTTCATTGCCACAGAGACACAGAAAGAGAAATAATCTTGATGTTCCCATACGCATTACACCTTGTGTTTCTTCGTGGTTAAAAATTTTTTGTGGTTTGCTATATTGCGATAATATCTGAAAACATTGAAAGGAGACTAATAAATGAAAGTTATTTTAAAAGAAGATGTAGTAAATTTAGGTAGAGCAGGCGATGTAGTCAAAGTTGCTGATGGTTATGCTAGAAATTATTTATTGCCAAAGAATCTGGTAATGAAAACCACAGCAAAAATTTTGAAACAAGTTAATGACATAAAAAAAATGATTATAGCAGAGAAAGAGAAAAAATCGGATGAGTCCAAACAAATAATTAAGAAATTAGAGACGATTGTTTGCCTGTATAATCGTAAATCTGATGAAAATGGACATCTTTATGGTTCAGTAGATGAAAATGATGTTGTAGAATTCCTCAAAGAAAAAGGTATTAACATAAATAGGAATAATGTAATTATGAAAAAGCATATAAAAGATTTAGGTGATTATGAAGTAGATATAATCATTGGTAAGGAGAAGGGAAAGGTCAAGATATCTGTAAAGAAAGAAGAATGTAAGGAGAATAAAAAATGAGCAGTATATTTACAACTATTAAAGAAATCATTACTTGGTTAATAATTTTAGCAGTTTTTTCATCAGTTGGCTTTGCCACTGATAATCCACGGAAGGGTATTTTACTTTGGGCTTTAGTATTTGTAGTTATATTTGCTATTGTATTCGTAATTGTAAAAAATACCCAGAAACGACAAGAGAAAGTATCGGATGGCTCTCGTATATTGAAGAAGATATTTGGAGTTGTACTTATCCTTTTTGCTTGTCTATTGCCAGATTTGACATTAGGGAAAGTTGGATTTTCATTTGCTATTCAAATTATAATTTTCGGATTAACATTAGTATGGATTGCGATTGCCTTATTAGGCACATCTCTAATTAATCAGTATTTACTCAAAGGGAAAAGCATATTCCTAGCTTTTATAGGTTATCTCGTATTGATAATAGACTCTGCTTTGCCAGGATTAGCTATGATGCAATACGACAGTAGATATAATGCAATGGGAACAGCTTATTATTTGACATTAGCTTTAGCAATTTTAAGTTGGACTGGATTATCTATGCTTAAATCTAAGGAAATTGTCTAAATTATGAAAGATTTTATCTATGCTGGAGACATCTTACAAAATTTAATACTCAATCTAAAAAATAGTCAATTTGCAAGAGAGATAAAAATCGCATTCTTTTGGGAAGATGTTGTTGGAGAACTTTTATCTAGCAAAACTTATCTTAGAAAATTAACAAATAATGTGCTTTTTGTAGGTGTGTATAATAGTGTATGGTTACAAGAAATGTTATTACAAAAGGATGATATTATTAAAAATTTAAATAAATATCTGATGAGAAAAGAGAGAATTAAAGACATTTATTTTTATATTAGTGAAAGAAAGTTAAGAATTTAATATATCTCTCAATATTTCCATAAGTACTCAATTTTTTAAGCAATTATAAGTTTATGATATTATTGTATTATCTATTATATAGAAAAATATTTGACATCAGGAATAAGCATTCCTATATTATGGTAAAAATAGAAAGATAAGATAGACGCGGGGTGGAGCAGTTTGGCAGCTCGTCAGGCTCATAACCTGAAGGTCAGAGGTTCAAATCCTCTCCCCGCTACCATTTATTTTGATGTATGATTGGCGATGTAGCTCAGCTGGTTAGAGCATCGGAATCATAATCCGAGTGTCCGGGGTTCAAGTCCCTGCATCGCTACCATATTTTTGCTTATCTTTTAATTTTACTTTGTCAAGGGTGCGACGGTGTAAACACCGACGCTGAGTCAATAAAAGAACGCTAAAGCGTCCTTTGAACAGCATTCTTTAGAACGCTTTTTTTGAATTAGCGAGTGGGTTTATCCGCTCGCTTTTGTAATCTGATAAAGTAGAATTTAGATAAGCTTTTTTTATAATTCCTCTCCCGATAAAAATAAAATTTTATAATATAAAAAATCTCACAAGTGCGCCAGTAGCTCAGCTGGATAGAGCAACGGCCTTCTAAGCCGTAGGTCAGAGGTCCGAATCCTCTCTGGCGTGCCATACTTTCCTCAATCTACCCTCAATACTCATACCTTGCAACAAATTCCAATTTATGCATCATATCAGAATTTTTGGCGAATAGCTTCATAAAAATTTTTTGTGCTTTGATAGAAGTTCATTACTTGATAATATGTTAAAAATATCTTCCTTGAATGCTTGCCCATTCTATTTCGTAATTCTTTAGAAGAAATTAGTTTGCTTAATGCTTTCGTTAACTGCTCTGAGTCATTCGGCTTCACTAAAATAGCATTGTAATTATCTTGCATAATCTCTGCAATACTATTTACTTTTGTAGCCACAATCGGCAATCCAGCACACATATATTCAAAACCAACCCGACATATCATTTCTGAACCAATAGAAGAAATCACAGCAATATCCAAAGAGTGCAAAAAAGCATTTCTATCTTCAACAAAACCCAAGAATTTTATTTTGTCTGATAGATTATACCTTTGAACTAAATTTTCCAAATTTTTTCTCTCTTCGCCAGTACCAGCAATAAGAATCTGGAAATTATCAATTCCTTTGTCTTTCAAATATTTCGCTGACTCTATTAAGTATTGATGCCCTTTGACCTTATATAGTCGTCCTAAAATTCCGATAATTACTTTGTTTGAATTATGCAAAGATGCAGGTTTTTTCTTATATGGTTTTATATCCTCTGTTCCACCGTAAATAGTAATAATTTTATCTGATTTGCATAAATTAGTTTTCAGATAATAATTTTCTAATTTTTTAGTTGTAACAATATGTCCGTCTGTTAAGTATTTATTTTGGATTTTGGAGAAAATGTTCTTACTTGGAAATCGCTGGTCACCGCGAGTGCGTATTAAGTAACACTTATTGCCACTCAGCCATATAGCCAATCTAATAAATAAAAACCCTTCTCCACGGTGAGCATTAACAATATCTATTTTGTGTTTTTTAATCAGTTTTGCCAATTTCAGTGATTCAATAAATAACAGGAAAGGGTTATCTGTATCTAAATTTATATTGTCATAAAAAGGGACATTTAATTTTTTGATTTCTGGGATTGCTTTGCTATTTTTATTAACTATGATGTAGACATTTTCTTGTTTATCTTGTTGAATTTTGGCGAGTATAGCTGCATAATAAGCACAAGCATTCCACCAACGTACATTGATAATATGAAGGATTTTCATATAGATTTTAGTATTTAGAAATAAGAATGAACACTATCTATTTAATAGCCAAAACAACCATATTTGTATTATCACTACTATCTTTACCTGCATAAAAATACTTGCCATCTCTCAGATTTCTTTATTTCCCAAAATTCTCATATTCCTTTAATAGTTGCTGTTCAATCTCTTTATACTTTTGGACAGGATGTTTCTTTTTTGAGTTTAGATATTCCCAATATTTTACATAAATCAAAAAGTGATAAAATCCTCTAAATAAACTAAAGATTAATCCATAAACTCCATCCTTATATCCTTTATACGAAAAATATCGTCTTCTAAATTCATAAAAACCAGCCTTCAACATTTTCATAACAGTAAATTTTCTATCTTTTTTTTTCATTTTTTCTATTTCAAAAGTAGTATAACGATTCATTTTCTCTATAAACTGAGAGACATCAATATAACGAAAATGAATGATATAATTTTTGATATTATTTTTATCTAAATAAATCTTTTTGCCTTTTGTTTTGAAATTTCCATGTACATCTTCAGAAGGTATAACATATCCTCTTCTGAAAAAACGAGGATGATAATCAGGGTAACGACCGCTATATTGTAGCCATTTGCCAAAAATATAATTCTTAGTTGGAATTTCTACTACATCTACTTTATCTTCCTTAACAATTTTCAATAAGGTTTGAGAAAGGGAATAAGGAATGCGTTCATCCGCATCAACTATCAAAATCCAATCACCACTTGTTTTTTCAATCCCAAACTTTCGTGCAGGTTCTACATATCCCATTCTTTCAAAATAATAAATATTATCAGTAAATTCCCTACAGATTTCAACAGTTCTATCATCACTATACATATCTATGATTACTATTTCATCTACCCAATTTAAACATTGTAGACAACAACGGATATTTTCTTCTTCGTTAAAAGTATGAACTAATGCTGATATTTTTGGCATTTTAGCAACTTAAACTAAATTTAAATAATTTTCCCAATAAAGTATTAGATTCCAAAATTTCTTCTCTGTTTAGTTCCTTTAAAGGTTCAAACATATATTTATTATATAACATTATAGCTATAGTATCATTATTTATAATATCCTTTGGGTCAATATCTTCTTCAAAAAATAAGTTCCATTTATTCCAAATTATTGGCGCAAATTGTTCAAAATCATAATGATAGTAATCATATCTTCTAAAGAATTTATACCTTTTGAATAATTTCCAAAGAATATCGTATCCTAATTCACTTCAACCAAACATAGATTTAGATATTCTGGTTTCTTAACTAATCCTTTATTTTCCCAATATAACCAAATTGTTTTATTCATTACTTTTCCATACTTATAAAAATTAAAACAATCTATTCATCTTCATTCTTTACATTTTATTTTAATTTCAGTTGTTTCTATATTTGGAGTTCTCGGTAAGTATATTACTTTGCATATATTTGATAAGTAATCAAATTTACCTTTCCAATCATCTCCCATTACGAAGATATCAACATCATATTTTTTTATATCATCTATTTTTTGCTCCCAATTTTCTTCTTGTATAACTTTATCAACATATCTAATTGATTCTACTATCTTTGCTCGGTGATTAAATGGGTATATACTTTTTTTACCTTTAATTTTATTAAATTCATCTGTTGAAACTCCGACAATCAAATAATCACCTAATTTTTTAGCTCTTTCTAATATCTTTAAATGGCCATAATGAAATAAATCAAAAGTTCCGTATGTAATTACCTTTTTCATAATTATACTCATTTATTTCTCACAAATAAAATTCTGTTCTTGTTGCATTGCTTGGTCCAAAAGCCCAATCCCAATTCTTCCTAGGTTGGTTCCAGGATTCTCCATACTTGGTAATAATATATTTTAATATATCTTCTGGAATATTAAATTTATATCCCTTGAATTCTATTTCTTTCAAGTCAAATTTGTCATAATAATATTTAATAAGATTTCTTCCTTTATCTGTCTTTAACCAGGCACCATGCCAATATTTTTTGCCTTCTTCGTAAAAAAAGAAAATATCTAATTTGATATAGTTCCTACGAAAAGATAATTCAAGTCCAATATCTTTTCTACCAAAAATATTTTCTAAATTCCAATCATTTTCAATAAATTTGAGTATTATCTTATCATTATAATCAGCAATAAAACATCCTATATCAACATCTTTATCATGTGTTATTATATCATTTTCTCTATAATATCCCAATAGTGTCCCATCAGTTAACCAATTTCTCATATTAAGATTATCCAGTATTTTTTTGGCGTCAGCAAGATTTTCTATAGCAACCATTTTGTTTATAGGAGAATTCCTTATTTTTCTTCTTTTTGTTCTTTCTCTTCTTTTTTTAAACTTTTTGTCCAAATATTTTACTAAACCCATTACTTTATACCTATTTTTACAAAGTTGAAATTTTTTACTTCATTTTTAGAAAAGTTTAAGTAATTTTCAAAAAGGTTCTTGCACTTTTTTCACCGCAAAGGTGTCCTGACAGGTCAGCGATTTTTAAGCGTGTATTTATTGACAAATATATTATCCTTTTCTGACTGATGAGTATCAGAAAAAAGTCAGAGCGTTTACGCCATTCCACCAACTTTACAAAGCACTAGGGCTTGTCTTCCATGCTCCTGACGAAGGTGGAAATTTTAACAGGATTCGTGACTATACCTAAAACCTTTTCCTCATCAATTTATAAGTCAATCCCAAATAAATC
>QMNM01000049.1 GCA_003647765.1 Candidatus Cloacimonadota bacterium | reverse complement strand
TTCAGAAATTATTGAGTATATTATATTCGTTGTTTGCTATATATTAAAAGCATAACAAGGAGCAATAATGAAAAAAATAATCGTGTTAATATTACTGATTTTTTCCTTTCATTTAGTTTATGGCGAAAAACCAATTAAACTTAGTATTCTATATCAGGGTCCATATCAAGTATTCTATACTGCAAGTTTTGACCCTGACCATCCGTTATCACAACCATTGCTATTCAAAATCAAAATCACGAAAAAGGGTACAATAAATGATTTTAAATTAGCATTGGAAATAAACTCTGATAAATATGGAGAACTGCTAACAAAGGAAAATGGGACAATTCAGAAAGTATATTCTTTCAATTCTGGAAATAGTATTATAATTTCTAATCGTGATATAATAAGTTCAAATGTTGAAATAGCAGGCGATTGGAATGATATTTTGAGGAAAGATTTGCAAGATCAGGCATTAGAAACAGGAATGCTCCCTGCTGGTATTTATCGTTTTACTTTATACGCTATGTCAATTGATGAAAGTCAAGATTACGACCAGATAACAGCAGAGATTGAGGTGATAAATCCCACTAATATAGTGCAAATCTCACCTGGCTCACCTTTTAGTAGTAATCCTACTGAAATTGTCGGAAATCTTCCTGTATTCTCTTGGTTCTCTAATATTCAAGAATTTACATTAGAAGTTTTCAAAGTTGAGTCAGGCGAATCCATTGATGATATTAGAAATAAGAATCCATTTTATACGAAAGAACAGATCCATGCTAATATTTTTATCTATCCAGCAGATGCTCCTTTATTAAAAGTGAACAGAACTTATGCATGGCGAATTAAAGGTATTATATATACTACCCAAGGAGAAAATTCTGTTGAAAGTAATTTGTGGAATTTCAAAATTGCAAGTAGCGAAGGCATTAGTCCAGAATCTGCCAATATCTCTAATTTTATTGAAAATCTGGAAAATCTTGGAATGATTGATAAAGAAAAATTTGCTATTGGCGATTTCACGCCTACTGGCGATGTCTATCTTAACGGAGAAATAATTAGTATTGAAAAATTGGTAAATCTTCTTAATGATATACTTAGTGGTAAGTATGAAATAGAGAGAATAGAAACTGAATGAACTTTTAATCATTAGTTAATATTTTTTACTAACATCTGGAGTAGTTATGAAAAAATTTTCCATATTATTGTTTGTTTTTCTTTTATTATCGTTTCTGTCCTGTCTTGCTAAAGAGAACTCTCCTTCGGCTTTGGTATTAACTGCTAAAGGCGAGATAATTTTGAAGCGTGGAGATAATAATCAAAGAATAGAGAGTGGGACACCACTTTATTCCGGAGATGAACTTATATCAAAGGAGCAATCCATAGCAGCTATCCGTTTTGTTGATAGTGGAGCAATCATAAAGCTGTTTTCTAATTCTATACTAACTATCAATACAGAAAAGAAAGTACGAAAATTAGATAAAAAAATCTATTTAGAAATTGGCGATGTCTGGTCAAAGGTCAAGAGAGAAAAAGGAGCATACCAAATTGAAACACCTACTTCTGTAGCTACAGTAAAAGGAACTGACTTCTTTACCAATGTGAAAGAAGACGGCACAACTACTGTGGTTACTCTATCAGGAATTGTGGAATTAAGGACAGATATTGGTGCCAAAACTATTACAAAAGGAAAAACAGGTATTGCCAAAAAAAACAAAGTGCCAACTATAACCGATACAAAGCCTAAACAGATAAAACCAGAAATCAAAAAGGAAATTGAAAAAGGAAATCTTAATATTTTGGAAATTGAATTAGAAGATGAAAATGGAGAATTGAAAAAATTGAGAATCTATTATAAATAGTGAGGATAAATGAAAAAAGCATTTTTTGTGTACTTTTGTGCGATTTTGTGGCTTACTTCTATAATTACGAGTATAATGTTACAAGCGGATGAACTTCCACAACTTAATCATATTCCTCCTGAATCTATAGAAAAAGCTAAGTCGTTTTATGTAGAATTAAATGTATTTAGTGGATTAGACCAGATAAAAGAAGTATATCTATTTTATAAAAAAGCCAATCTGGGCTACATACAAATAGAAATGCTGAATGGTAGTGAAATGAATCCTTATTATAAGGCAGAAATTCCAGGAGATTTTATTGACCAGAGAATAGAATATTATTTCCGAATACATTTAATAAATGGAGAGGAATTTACGCTGCCAAAAAACGATGCTATGAATAATCCATATCAGGTAGAATTAAAACCAGTAATAATAAAATCAACAGTATCCGCATTCAAAAAGCTAAGTCCAACTGATGAGTTCAATTTTACTACTCGGGATTTTCTTGTAGCAATTTCATACTTTGCAATTGAAGATGAAATAGAAGGAAAAACAATCAAACTTTTCTTTGATGGAATGGATGTATCTGGATATGCAACAATTACAAGTAATCTACTTGTATATAAACCTGATAGGATAATACCTGGTATCCATACTATTGAAATTATAATTTATAATAATGATGGCTCTGTGTATGATTCACAAAAATGGATAGTAGAAGTTAAGAGCGAAAAGATAACGCAAAAACTACCAATTTCTGTTAATGGTGATTTTTATGCTGTATCAAGATTCCGCTCTACATCAGCACAAGATAGCTCTTACTACTATGATGAACAAAATGATTGGAAAAATTTTGGACGACTAAATCTCTATGGTAGCAAGGATTGGTTCAGATATAATGGACGTATTTATCTCTCATCTGACGAAAGTAAGACCAGACAACCTGTCAATAGATACGCTTTTGAAATGCATATCCCACATTTTAGTATGCATCTGGGGGACCATACTCAGACATTTAACAATACAACTATAAATGGCAAAAATGTGCGTGGAATCAGCGGCGTTTTTGATTATGGAATAATCAAATTGCATTCTTTCTATGGACAAATCAAAAGGAATATCAAAGGCAGAGACGAAATTATATATGGCGTGGATACAACTTCGGTTCCCTATGATACTGTTCCAGTTGATACAACTATCATTGAAGGTTCATATAAAAGAAATTGCTTTGGTTTGAGATTACAATTGGGCAATGAAAGGAAATTGGCTTTTGGATTGGCATTCCTTAAAGTAAAAGATGATGTGTCTTCGGAAAAATTTGCTACTAATCCAAAAGATAATATTATTTTTAGCATTGACAGTAAATTAGCATTATTTAGACAGAAATTGGTCTTTGGAGCAGAGATTTCCACAAGCATACTTAATAATGATATTAGCACAGGTGCTATCAGCGAACAAGATTTGGATACTTTAGATGTTGAATTGCCATTTACTCCTTCCAGTGTAGAAGATATATTTGTGATAAATGAGCATATGGTGCCGTTAATACCGAGTTTAAATTCTATAGCAGGTGAAATTTATACTCGTGCTTTCTTCTATAACAATTTGCTAAATATAAGATACTCTTATGTTGGCGGCAGTTATAATTCATTAGCTAATCCTTATTTACAAAAGGATATTGCTGGTATAAATATTAGTAATACTTATCGTTTGCTAAATAACCAACTTTCTCTGACAGCTGGCTATAACAGCTATCAGGATAATTTGAATGATAACAAGTTTGGGACTACTAATTCCAAAGGTTTTTATTGTAGTATGAACTATTTCCCATTAGTAAAAGACGTATATTTGCCTTGTGTAAATATAAATTATCAACAATCTACAAGAAAAAAGTCAGTTGCTGATACTTCATACTCGGAATATTCAATTGACCAGTTTAATAATACAATTGGTTTTAGCACTTCTTATGAAATGCCAACTACAAGATATGCCAAAACACGATTTTCTATAAGCATATCTAATTCTAATTCAGTGGATAATGAAAAGAAATCTTTTGATTCTAATTCCCAGAATTATCTATTCAGTATAAATTCTAATTTTAATGACATCCCTTTATCATCTAAATTTTCAATTGGTTATATGAAAACAGAGGATAAACCTAAAATCATTGAAAATGCTGATACAGATTCCCAGAGGACTTATATTGATAAAACAAGCAATGATTATCTGAGTTTCTCTTTTCGTGAGGAATATAGTTTTATTCCAGACAAGTTAAATACTTACTTTGATTATCATTTGCTCAATTATGGTGGAGATGAGAAGCAGACAAAGAATTGTTTTACTTTAGGTGGTAATCATAAATTCAATTTATTTAGAACCGAAACATATATAAGCGGAGAATTGGCTTATTTATTATATAAGAATAGTACTCTTGCAGAAAGGAATTATAATCAAACAGAATTTAGATTAAAGATTAGTCAAAAATTTTAGAATTCTTTGTTATTGTTCAAGCATTCCACACAATATTTTTCATTGCCACAGAGAGAAAAATAATCTTGGTGTTCCTTTATGCTCTACGCCTTGTGTTTCTTCGTGGCTAAAAATTTTTTGTGGTTTGCTATAGAAATAAGGTCTCAATCTGATGGTAAAAATCTGTAATTATGTATCAAGGCAATTGATAGATGTCCAACAGAAAGTTAAAGATAAGAATGAGGCAATTATTCGTTCTTTACACATGCTTGTTAATGCAAATTATGTCAGTAATGCTGATGAGTATTATAATGCAGTGCAGGAGAGGGAAAATATTATGAGTACAGGCATTGGTTATGGAGTTGCCATTCCACACGGTAGTAGTTCAGCAGTAAAAGAGTTGAAATTTTCTTTTCTTACTCTTTCAGACCCAATTGATTTTGATTCTATTGATGACAAGCCAGTGTCTTTAGTTTTTCTCATTGCTATTCCTGAAACAAGAGATAAGATTTATAATCAGCTGTTAGGTGCTATTTCCCGTCTTTCTGCAATTGAACAAAATAGACAATTGCTTAATCAGGCAAAAGATAGAGATAAAGTAATGAGTATTTTTCAAAAATTTGATAATGAGAGGGAAAAATGAAAAAAGCATTTTTCGTGTACTGTTGTGTGTTTTTGTGGCTCATATCATCATTACTTGCGAGTAATGACAATGCAGGAACAACATCTTTTAATTTTATGAAAGTATCGTATGGTGCAAGAGCAACTGCTTTGGCAGGGGCATATACTGGATTAGCTAATGATGCTTTAGCACCATTTTGGAATCCTGCTGGACTTCCACAAGTGGAAAATAAAGAATTGAATATTACATATTTAAACTATTTTGAGGGCTTTAATGGTGGCTCTGCTAGCTATGTTATGCCACTTACTGACAAGATTGGTGTTGCCGCATTCTCAAAGTTCATTACAAGTGGAGAAATGATAAAAACGATAGATGATGGTGGTTATAAAGAAGATGGCACATTTGGTGCTTATGATATTCTTTTGGGTGTATCATTTGGGCAATATCGTTCAGAAGTGCTTAACTGGGGTATAAATATTAAATTTATAACGGAGTCCATTGAGGAATATTCCTCACAAGCAATAGCAGCAGACATTGGTATTATGCATCAGACAACAAATAAGAATTTGAAATTAGGCATCACTTTGAAAAATTTAGGCAAACAACTTTCACCTTTTATTGATAAAGAAGAGGATTTACCAATTACTGCGTCTGCTGGTTTTGGCTGGAGAAAATCAGTGCATACTGTTACTGCTGAACTTGTTAAGCCCTTTGATTATAATTTTATTTTTAAAGTTGGCTATGAAAGGCAGATATATCCATTTTTTGCTTTAAGAGCTGGGTATAAGTCAAATGCAAGTGATTGGAAAGTCGGCTCAAATTGGGATATTGTAGCTGGAATGTCAATAGGATTTGGCATATATTGGAAGAATTATCAGTTTGATTATGCAACTGCTTCTTTTGGCGAATTAGGACTGATTCATCAAATATCAATAGGATACCGGCTTTAATAATTCAAGAAGTAGAATGACCTTTCAAGGTCGTTAATAGCCAAAAGACAGATTTTACCAATCATACTGAATTTTTCTTTGATAATTCACATTATAAACAATATGCTCCGCTTATGAAAATAATTGACTCACCTATAAAAAGATTGGAAATCATTAAGAATTATAATCACTTTTTTACACGGGTAATAAAAGCTGTTGTAGATATAGAAAGAGAGGTAATAGCTCTTGATGCTGAATTACATTCTGACTTGGAAGCGATTCTTTTAGATAAAGGGAGTAAGCAAAAAAATTTATGGGGAGTAAATTTGTACCTTAATGATGAAAAAAATCGGATTGAATACACAGCCCTAATAAATATACGACCTTCATTAAAAAATCCATCTATGGAAATACTTGATGAAAGGATACGCAAAAAAATACAGAAAATTATTGAGAGGCTTATCCTAGATTGATGTATAAATTAAAATTTCATAAAACCCTGACTCCGGAAAAATGGTCAAGATTTAGTAGCTCACAGCAGATTTTGATGATTGCTAATGAACTCAATCGAGCAAAGAACGCTTTTTTACGAGAAGATGATGAAGAAACTAAAGAATGTTACGAAAGAGCATTTGAACTGTTAGACCTTACTATAAGTGTATCTCATAATAGGAACAAGAGGAAAGAATTAATAAGATTTAGAGAAGTATTGGGTTTTGACTATCTGAAAAAGCAAAAGGATGTTTCTCATATTACTGCATTAACAAAAGCGATTATCTTTTTGGATAAAGATGCTTATAATCTTTTAAATCCCTAATTTTACATTGTTGGCAAATGTTTTTAAAAGGAATGAACTCTATAACAATGGACAAAAAATTAGCTACTTCAAAGATTACGCCAGAGCTGATAGATTATATTGTCAAAAAAATAGTCAAAGCAATTGACCCTGAAAAGATAATACTCTTTGGTTCTTATGCCAGAGGTGATTATACTAATAGTAGCGATTTAGATTTATTTATTATTAAAGATGGTGACCATAATAGTCGAGCGATGACAGGAGAAGTTTATGACCTACTTTGGGGCAGAAGGTTTCCAGTGGATTTATTTGTGAGAAAAAACGAAGAAGTAAAAAGAAGGTTTGAAATTGGTGACCATTTTTATCTATATCATATTTTTAAAGATGGAAAGGTGCTTTATGAAAAGAAACAATGATGAGTATGTTAGAGAATGGTTAATGTATGCCTACGATAATTTAGTTTCTGCAAAAAGATTATTTTCAAATGAAAATCAGGAAGATTATGTTCCATATCATACCATTAGTTTTATGTGTCAGGGAAGTGCAGAAAAGTATCTTAAAGCATATTTAATCTGGAAAGGTTGGATTTTAGAAAAAATTCACGATATGGAGGATATACTTACTTATGCTATTGATTTTAATTCTGAGTTTGAAAAACTTAGACAGGAATGCAAACTGTTAAATAAATATATTACAGAAGGTCGCTATCCTGGTGATTTACCGTTTGAATCAATTGGAGAGAAAGATGCAAAAGAGGCAATTGATGCTGCGAATAAAATTGCTAAATTTGTTAAGGATAGAATTAAGTTTGAAGAGAAGGAAGCCACTGATTTTACTGATTAACACAGATTTAATCCATCTCGATACATCGGGATTCGTGAGATTCTTTTTGTGGATTACTATATAATCATAGAACTATGTCAAAAAATACCATGCATTTAGTCCAAACCAAGGGACTAATAAGAACAGATAAAAATTATAAAAATCTTTTACAAGAGCTGAAAAGTATTATTGCTAAAGGACAGTTAAGAGCCTACAAAGCAGTAGATAATATTAAAGTTCAAACCTATTGGCAAATAGGTGAAAGAATTGTCAGAGAGGAATTAAAATATAAGAACAGAGCGGATTATGGTAAATATTTGATTGATAATCTGACTGTTGATTTAGGTATTAAAAGACAAAGGTTATATGAATTTATTCAATTTTATAGAGCTTATCCAATTGTCCGTGCATTGCACGGACAATTAAGTTGGTATCATTATCTTTGTTTAATTAAAATAACAGATGATAAAGAACGGTCTTTTTATCAAAATCAAGCAATTTTGAACTCCTGGAGTTATAGGAAATTACAAGGACAGATTAAAAATAATCTTTATGAAAATACATCTCAAAAAGAGATTGAAGAAATATTCAAAGCAAAACTGCCACCAGTGAATAAATATATTGGTTACTATAGGCGTAACAGGCAGTATGAACACGAGAAGGATACTATTGGACTTATTATTTGCCGGGAAGCAGGTAAAGAGGAGATAGT
>QMNM01000048.1 GCA_003647765.1 Candidatus Cloacimonadota bacterium | reverse complement strand
CGCACTACGCAATTTTGTGGCTAAACATTTTATGGCAAAGGGTCATTTCCACCTGCTGAAAATGGATTACACCGTAAAATTCTCCATACAGAAAGATAAAAGCCTTTGCATAAACCGTATTTCCTAAAAGCAGAGATAGTATATTCAGAACAAGTAGGAACAAATTTGCAAGAGGATGGAAATAAAGGAGAAATAATTATTTGATAAACTCTAATAAAAACAATCACTAATCTAGTAATATACTTAGCCATTTTATCTATGCCTATATGTATAAATTCGTGGCTTGGTTTTTTCTATTAACAATGAAATATCCTTTTTTATTTCATTCCAAGATGCTAAATTAGATGACTTTTGTGCAATAAACACATAAGCACCTGCACTGCCAATATCCTTAGAATATAGATTAAAATATTCTCTAATCCATCTTTTTATTTTATTTCTCTTTACAGCGTTTCCGACTTTCTTCCCTACAATTATTCCTAGCATTAAGTCCTTTTGGAACTCCTGGTCATGAATGTAATACAAATTAAGGTATTTGCCATAAAGTCGTTTTCCGTATTTTATGATTTTTGTATAAGTTCTATTATACTTTATCTTTTCCCACATTGAGTATAACATTATAATATAAGTATTCCACACAATATTCTTCATTGGCACAGATAGAGAAATAATCTTGGTGTCGCTTTTACGCATTACGCCCTAGGCTTGTGTATGGCTGAATATTTTTTGTGGTTTACGATATATCAAGCACAAAGAATTTTTCGTCCCTTTTTTCTTCTTCTTTTTAATATTTCTCTTCCTGTACTCGTACTCATTCTTTTGCGAAATCCGTGAGTTCTTTTTCGTTTTATTCTACTCGGTTGATATGTTCGTTTCATTTTTTTTCTCCATTAGTTGTATTTGTAAAACCAAAATTTATAATGAAAATGACAATCTTTTATAAATTGAGTTTCTAATATAAAGATAAAAACTGTGAATAAATATTTTGATGTCAAAAATATATTTATTTAATGTGTTTTTATTCTTGACATCAAATTTATATAACAAAGATTTTGTATAAATTATGGAAAATAATATAAAAAATGAACTATTTATCATTTCAAAAAAATTGTAAAAATGAATAAAATTAGGTTAAAAGAATTTTGGTCTGAGATTCTTTTAGAGATAAGGAAGAAAATCAACGAACAGACATATCAAACTTGGTTCTCAAAGACTTATCCAATAGAATTAAAAGAAAATACTTTAGTTATTATGACCTCCACAAAATTCTTTGCTGACTGGTTGGAGCAACATTACAAGATTCTCTTAGAGGAAATAGCTTATAAGATAGTACAGGAAAAAATATGCATCAGATTTGATTCTGAAGATAAAGAGGTAAAAAGAGTTTCTCAGTCCTTTAATAAATCTGGTAGATTGAAGGGATATGAGCTAAAACTCAATGCACGATATACTTTTGATAGTTTTGTTGTAGGCAATAGTAATAGATTTGCTCATTCTGCTGCTATGGCTGTAGCAAGAAATCAGGGAAGGGTTTATAATCCTCTGTTTATCTATGGAGATACAGGATTAGGGAAAACTCATCTAATGCAAGCAATTGGACACTATCTTTATAATAAAAAAAATGTACATGTGTTTTACACTTCTGCTGAAGATTTTACTAATGAGATGATTTTTGCTATACAAAAAAACAAAATGACTAAATTCAGGACAAAATACAGAAATTTTGATGCATTACTAATAGATGATATTCAATTTCTATCAAAAAAAGAGGGATCCCAAGAGGAATTTTTCCATACTTTTAATACTCTTTATAACTCAAAAAAACAGATTGTCATAACTTGTGATAGAGCCCCAAAATCAATTACTGATTTACAAGACCGTCTAATCTCTCGTTTTGAATGTGGATTATTAACTGATTTACAGCCACCTGAGTATGAGACAAGAGTTGCTATTTTAAAAAAGAAAATAGAGGACGAGAAAATGCTTTCACCTGAAAAAAAGGTCAATCTAAAACAAGAAGTAATAAACTTTATTGCTGAGAATTTTTATACGAATGTTAGAGAATTGGAAGGTAGTTACATTAGAATACTTGCTTATTCTTCATCTAATATGATAGATCCTGAATCCCTTGATGTAGAACAAGTAAAACAGATACTTAAAGATATGATGATGAAAAAGAAAAAGCTGATCTCTTTAGAACTTATTCATGAAGAAGTTGCTAATTTCTATGGATTACGAAAGAGACAACTTATTCAGGATACAAGAAAACATGAAGTTGTTTTTCCAAGACAAATAGCAATGTATTTTTCAGAATATCTACTTTCTATATCACAGAAAGAAATAGCAAAATACTATCATAGAAAAGATCATTCTACTGTAATTTATGCAAAAAAAATGGTTAAAAAAAAAATGGCTGAAGATAAAGAATTCAAAAATGAATTAGAAGAATTAAGAAAATATATTGAAAATTGAAGTTATTCACACATATTAACTATATAATAAATAAGAAGATAACTACAAAATAGCACAATTTTTATTCACAATGGGTGTGAATAACTTGTGAATAACTCATAAAAATGGTGAATAACTTTTGTATAATTTTTCCAAATGTGAATAACTCAAGAGTTATTCACATTTTATTCACACATTACTTGCTGTTGTAATTGCTACTAAAATAAATAAGTTATGACATAAAATCGTAAGTTATTCACATTTTCACACCCCCTACTACTACTATATTATATAGCTTTAAACTAGTAGTAGTACATTAAGGAATAATATAGAGAAAAAAATAATTAAAAATTTTTAACAAAATTAAGGACAATAATAATGAAAAAGATATTAATTATCATTGGAATAATAATTGTTATATTAAGTTGTTCCAAAAAAGATAATATGGTAGGATTCAATATTTTAAATCAGCCAAAAAAACTCACTATAAATAATAATATTGTAAAATATAAAACTATTGAAGATACTATAAGAAATTATTCGGAAAATGATATACTATTGGTTGGAAAATGGAATAATAGAGAAATCAGAACTTTGGTAAAATTTAATAATTTGCCAGATTCAGTTAGTAATGTTAGTAAAAGTGTAATTATTTTCGCTATATTAGGAAATAATAATTTTAATGAAGACGCTATTGAATTAGGACGGTTAACATCTAATTGGAATGAAAATGAAACAACCTGGACAAAAGCATATACTGACACATTATGGGACGAAGAAGGAGCAGATTTTACTTCTTTACAAGTTGATAGCATAAATATTATAGGTGATTCATTGTATATAAAAATACCGACTGACTCTGTTGAATATTGGATAAATAATCAAATTGAGTTTAGTATTATTTTAACATATAGCAGTGGAGAAGATTCAACATTTTTACAATTGCAATCAAGTGAAGGAGACATTAAGCCAACTCTACAACTTCAGTATGCTGTTGACGATACATCGGAAAGTATGGAAAAAAATCCAAGTCAAGACAGTTTCATTATGGACAACAAAAATAGTTTATCATTTTCGGATAATATTAAAATATCCAATTTAATTCCGACTCAATCATTGATAAAACTGGAAATATCAGATACTCTTTTTGAAATGACAGAAGAAGAATTATTGTATATTACAATCAATAAAGCAGAACTGATATTGACCAAAAAAGAAGGTGAACTATTTTCAGAATCAATCAATATATTTCCATATAATCTCAAAGCTTCTTATGATTGGTCATCACAACCGAATATTGGCGAAGATTATGAGATTTTAGCAAAAACTGTTAGTTCCACTCTTTCTAATGATTCTGATACTTTAAGATTGGATATTACTCCATTAGTTCAGGCGTGGACATCTAATAAATTTGATAATAATGGCTTTCTTATTAAGTCAACTTCTTGTAATAAGGACTTATCTTATGTAGTGTTTGATACAACTAATTCTCGGTTTGAAGTAACCTATACTCCAAAGATGCTAAAATAGAACTCATTACCTGCTTTGCCATAAAATTTTAGCCATGAAGAACACGAAGGAACACAAAAAGGACAGCATAGTCTACTTCGTCAAAACTACAAATGCCAATGACGTTGGGTAAAGACACTAAATAACACTGATAAAAAGTTAAAATTACTCTGTTGATACTTTAAACTTAATGGAAATGTCATAACGATTTCATTATTATCTAAAAATTATATCAGGAGATTTGTATGATAAAGAAAATTATTATAATAAGTATTCTTCTTGTCCAGTCAGCTCTTTTTGGCAACTCTATTTTTTCCAGATATGGTTGGGTGGAACAAGATTTCGGAATGGATATATATTCACAAGGAATGGGAGAAACTGGTATTGCTGATATACATCGTGATAATCTTTGCATTTCTAATTCTGCATTGCTGACTACACCTAATAAATCAGTTTTTTCCACTTCATTGAAATTCGGTTACGATAATTATGATGACGGAAAATATAAATATAGAGACAAAGAAGCACATTTTTCTTATGCATCTTTAATAATACCTGTAAGTAAAAATAATTTCTTGGGACTTAGATTTAGTTCAAAATTTCATAATTATCTTAAAAACTGTAAGTATTTCAAAGGCGATTCTGAATACAAAAATTATAAGGAGACCAATCTATTTGATGGCACTGTTTCTAATATAGGATTTGCTTATGCACATAAACATAATTTATCAGGCAATAAACAGGATTTGGAAGATAAGTATGTGATTAGCATAGGCCTTGGTTTCAATTATTATTTTGGACAGAATGTACAAGAAAGAGAAATAGATTTTGCTGATTACAGTTTTATTGACTATAGAGAGAATATTATCTCAAAATTTAATGGCATTAACTTCTCTTGTGGCTTTACTGCTAAAATTTCCAGATTAACAATTGGTGGTTTTTTTGATAGTAAAACAGAATTAAATAACAATTACAAGCATAATTTTATATTTACAAATTATGAAGAACAATGGGCTAATGAAAAATTGCCAGTTCAAATAGGTGTAGGGATAAATTTTTGCCTTGCTGATAATATCAATATTGAAAGTGATTATAGAATAAGTATGTGGAAAGATATTGATAGCAAGTTTTTTGATAGGAACTCTCATTTTGTATCTTTTGGTGGTTCATATTTACCAGCTCAATCAAATAAATTTATCAAAAATATACCGTTGAGATGTGGATTTTATTACAAGCAATTACCATTTAAATTAGAGGATAATAGTGTTGATGAAATTGCAGTTTCTTGTGGATTTGATATACCAATTAAGGCGAGATTATTGGGAAAATTATCTATTGCTTTTCAGTATGGAATGAGAGGCACTGTAATACATAATGGTTATGGGGACCGTTTTGTGAAATTCAGTATAGGCGTTTTTGCAGGTGATTATTGGAAAAAACGACGGGCAAGAACAGAAAGAGAAATTCCTAAAATTGAGCCCAAATATGAAGTAGAAGAATTTTAAGTTATATTTCACCACAGAGGCACAGAGAAAAATATTCTCCACATTTCATAAAGGAAAGAAAGTGAAGGTATAAAACATAGATTACGTAGATAATACGGATAAACATAAATAAAACCTAAAAAATTAATCAGTAAAAATTCGTGTAATCCGTGTTATCCATGTTCTATTAAATTGAATAATTTTGCTTAGGGATTATTATGAATACAGTAAAAAAAATAAGATTAGGTAATTTTGAGTTATTCTTTTTGCGTAATGGTTCATTTTGGTTAGATGGTGGCGGATGTTTCGGTATTGTGCCAAAGATTATATGGAGAAAATTAGTATATGCAGATGAACTTAATAGAGTAAAATTGGACAGTAATTCTCTATTAATAAGAACAGATGAGCATAATATCCTTATTGATCCAGGATTAGGAAACAAGTATTCAGAGAAGCAAAAGAAAATTTTCCGTATTGAAAATAAGCCATCTATTGACCAATCTCTGAGTGAACTTGGAATCACTTCTGATGATATAGATATTGTAATAGCAACACATCTTCACTTTGACCATATAGGGGCATTTACAAAATATGATAATCAGTCAGATATTCAGGGTGATAGGAATATCGTGCCGACTTTCCCAAATGCTATACATTATATTCAAAAGGGCGAATGGCAAGAGGCAATCTCTCCAAATGAACGAACAAAAGGCACATACTTTATAACAAATTATATGCCTTTAATGGATGCTGGTTTAGTAAAACTTATTGAAGGAAATCAAGAAATTTGTCCTGGCATTAGCGTTGAAATAACAGGTGGACATACAAAATATCATCAGATTGTATTTATCAAATCACAAGCAAATATAGCAGTATATTTAGGCGATATTATGCCAACAGCAAATCATATTAAAGTTGCTTATACAACTGGCTTTGACCTCTATCCTGTGGAAGTGATGAGAAAAAAACGAGAACTGTATCAACGAGCAATAGATGAGAATTGGATAGTATGTCTTGACCATGATTCAAGAAATTGTGCTGGATATATTCGTCAGACGCCAGATGCAAAGAACTATACATTCCAGCCATATGAATTTACTTAATTTTCTTATAAATTAAATATTTTGCGATGAGTCCGTAAAGTCAACGTTTGGTTCGTGTCTAATCTCTTACTTATTGGGAGTAATAGTGAAAAAACCATTGATGATTAGTGTATCAGGAATAAGAGGAATTGTTGGTGAGGCATTGACTTCACAAGTTGCACTTAAATATGCAGAGAAATTTGGAATATATAGTAATTGCGGTAAGATTATTATTGGCAGAGATTCTCGCACAACTGGACAAATGTTATTTAATGCTATTAGTGCCGGGCTAATGAGTGTAGGTTGTGATGTAGTTAATCTTGGTATCTGTTCTACGCCTACTGTATTATTAGCAGTTGAGCAATCAGATGCAAGTGGAGGAATTGCAATTACAGCTAGTCATAATCCACCAGAATGGAATGCTATGAAATTCATCAGTCATAAAGGTATATTCCTATTGCCAAAAGAAGCAAATGAGTTTTTGTCTATTACAAATGATGAGATAATCTATAAGAATTGGCAGCAGATTGGAAAATTATCCGATGATAATATGGCAATAGAACGACATATTAAAAAGATTTTGGAGATTCCTTTTATTGATATACAAAAAATTAGGAATAGGAAATTTAAGGTGGTAATTGATTCTACAAATGGTGCTGGTGGGACTATCTCGCCGAAACTTCTGAACCAACTTGGCTGTCAAGTAATTGAGATGAATTCTGAAACAACAGGAATTTTTTCCAGAGAGCCAGAACCGATTGCTGAAAATCTTTCTCAATTGGAAAAAAAGGTTAAGCAAACATACGCAGATATAGGTTTTGCTACAGACCCAGATGTAGATCGGCTCTCAATTGTCTCTGACAAAGGAATTGCATTAGGCACAGAATTTTCACTCCTCCTTGTAGAAAATTTTGTCCTGTCCAAAAAACTGGGCAGTATTGCTACTAATATCTCTTCATCAATGAGTTCAGAAGTGATTGCTAAAAAATATGGCGTAAAAATATTTCGCACACCAGTAGGGGAAGCAAATGTTGTTCAAGCAATACTGCAACATAATTGTGTAATTGGCGGAGAAGGCAATGGTGGTATTATATTACCAGAAGTTCATTGCACAAGAGATGCACCTGTTGGAATGGCTTTAATATTAGCATATTTAGCAGATACGGATAATACTATATCTCAATTAGCACAGGAAATTCCACATTATTATATGAAGAAAGAGAAAATTAAAGTGGGTCCAGACAAATTAAATCAAGTAATGGAAACTGCTAAAAATGTATTTAAAAATAAAAAATTAGATTTTACAGATGGCATGAAAGTAATTGATAAAGATTATTGGATTCATATTAGAAAGTCCGGGACAGAGCCAATTATACGAGTAATTGTTGAAGCCAAAACTAAACAAAAAGCAAACGAAATATGTAAAGATGCAATAAATAAGATTACAAACATCTAATAGAAATTATATAATCATACAGGACTTATAATCCTGTATTTTACTATATAAAACGCCATTTTATCGGAAGAATTAAGAAACAGGATAAAGAACGCTCATTCACAGGACGCTTTAGCGTTCTTTTATTGTTTTACCCAGTGAAATATAAAAATAGATTAGACAAAAGATGTAGAGATAAAGTAATTATTTCACAGGGTGAAGCCTCGGTGTT
>QMNM01000047.1 GCA_003647765.1 Candidatus Cloacimonadota bacterium | reverse complement strand
TTTCCTATATTTTTTAATGTAGCATTTAAATTTACTGACTGTCCAGAAATTATATCATTTGTAAATGAATAGTCGTATAAACTGATAATATCGCCATCCATAACAGTCAAAGTATCTGTTTTTGGTATAAATCCATATTTGGATGCAGTGAGCAAATAATTACCAATTGGTAAATTTACAGGTATATTTGCTGTCCCATTTTCATTTGTAATTCCAGTTGTGATTAAACTATCGTCATTTGTAATGGCAATGGTAAAATCGGATATGTCAGTTTCATCAGTGATAATTTCAACTTGTAGATAATTTTCGCCTTGCAGGATTTCCTTGTTGAATGATAAATCAATTTCTTTTGGAATATCAGTCCAGACAGCGAGTCCTGGGTCGCCAAGTAGATTATACACATAGAAATAGAATTGGTCAGAGTCCTCTGGACCGCCCCAATCGTGGCAGTATGGATAGTTTATGTAGAGTTCCATTTTTCCACGCAAAAGCATTTCTCCACAACGATATAGATTTTCCTGTGTTATCCCCTGATATATGCCAATATCATTACAATTATTCCATCCTGTTTGCGTATCAAGTTCACTTGGACCGATAAAGCCGATTGCTCCTTTTGGGGTTGATGGTGAACCAGCAATAAGCCAGGTTTCGCCAAAGCAGGAGGGAAAATTCTCATTGTCAAAAGCACCGCCAGCACAGGTAATGCTTGTAATCATCGGAAGCATAAAGCTATTAGTTAAATCATTAATATTATCAATATCAAAAAAGATATAACCCCACCAAGAGCTCCAATAGTCGTAACTGCCACATCCTCTAAAATTAACAAATGAATAACCTTCATTAATCATATTTGCTAGTTGTGTCTGTCCTGTCTGGTATGGATAGATAAAAGTATCTACTTGTGCATAGCCAAAATCCAATAATTTCTCCCTTACTGCCATTTTCGTTTCTCTATGTGAATACATCTGCCACCAAGAATCATCATAAATAAAACTTATCATCAATGCTCTTTTAATCCAATCGCCTGAATAATAAGCACTCTCGTATTTTATGATTTTATTAACAACTGTCATCAACTGTGTTTGGTTTTGCACAGATATTCTGCCAATCATAATATCAGGGAAGTAGTCATCACCATCTAACAATGTATAAGAATGGTCAGTTACATCCCATTGAGAAAATTGTCCGCCTTCTACATAAAAAGCAGGAATAACGAAATTGCCTGTAACATCGCCTACTAAAACAACATATTCAGGTGGAATTTCCCAATTGTTATAAGCATTTTGCAGATAATCGCGAATTTCAGTATTAGTAGAGCCAGTTTCAGATAAGGTGGCAAGTTTTGTTTTGTATCCCAATTTTTCTTTCCATCTCAAAAGCGGTTGTAAGCTATTTAAGATTAGGTCATTATCAGGTGCGATAAATAGATAGATTCCATTTTCTATACTCTTGGGTTCTTCTATTCCATAAATATTGGCTTTAGCAATGTTGGAAAATGATTGAGAAAAAGCAGGACTGTCTTTTATCATTGGATTTTCATTTTTAGAATAGTCGTATTCAAATTCTGCATCAATATCTTTGAGAATTCTTAATTTATTCTGTGCAGGATTATATTGCACAGCTGCAATAGAAATTTGTGAAAACCTATATCCTCGCATAATGTTAGGTCTGCCGACTTTTACAATCTTTTTTGGAAACCAGTCATTTTTACTGTAATAGTCATTCTTCGGGTGTTTGTTATCTTCCCAGCCAACAGGGACAATTTTTTTATCAAGAGTAATTTCGTCAAAGTTGTAGTTAAGAGTTTTGAGGACATAATTTCCTATTTCTGGCAAACTCACCAATTTACTATATACAGGTGTTTCTGGTTCGCCGATTTTCCCTCCATTTCTACAGCCAGAGATTTTTAATTGTGTATATTCCACTCCTGCGATTTTTCTGGGAATAAAATTCTGGATTTCAAAGCTTCCTGTTATTTTCAGACCATTTTTATTAGATGCCAAATTCAGCCCTTTTGCAAATAGAGATGTTGATAAAAGTAAAAATAAATGAATAATTAGTTTGCTTTTCATTTGTATTCCTTTTGGATGATAATGATGATTGATTGGATTAAATTGTGAGGAATTTATTAACGACTTTGGTATTGTCTTCTTGATTTCTTGTTAGCCACAAAATTTCAGGTAAAGACACAAAAAGATATCAGAATCTTGAAATGTCATTCTATATCTTGTCTTCTTGAATTCTTGTCTTCTTGTTTTCTTGTCTTCTTGTCTTCTTGTTTTCTTGAATTCTTGTCTTCTTGAACTCTTGATTATATGGTGGAGCTAACGGGACTTGAACCCGTGACCCTTTGTCTGCCAGACAAATGCTCTCCCAACTGAGCTATAGCCCCATTATGATTGAATTTATTTAGCCACAAAATTACACAAAAGTACACAAAAAAATATCAGACATAGATTACAGAGATTACAGAAAAACAATTCTTATTTTTGGATGTCAAATCTTTTAGTGCAGTGTAAAATAAGATATGGACAATAGATAGAAGCCCACAACTTCAGTTATGTGGTGAACGCAGAACGATATATTCATAACAGTTTCAACGGTTTTAAAAACCATTCACCCTGTGAAATATAAGTATATGAAAAAACATGAACAATTAGACAAGGATGTTATTTCACTGGGTAAAAATGGCTAATACATCAGTTTTTCGCTTTCGTACCCACGATTGAAATCGTGTGCCTCTATACCCGGGAATCAAAAAAAATATTATCTATCAAAACTAACTTTACATAGCATTAGAGTGTTTTAACTTTATATTTTTTTTTATTTTTTTGACCACAGCCAATAATTGTTCATCTCTAATTTTTAATGGCTCAGTTATTCTATTTCTTGCGTATTTTACATATTTTTCCTCAATATCATAACCAAGATAATTTCTATCTAAATGATAAGCGACTTTTAGTGTCTGTCCAGAACCGGCAAATGGATCAAAAATCAAATCACCTTTGTAAGAATAAAGAAGAATAAGTCTATAAGGTATCTCTTCAGGAAATGGACAGGGATGGTCTAAATGCCCAGGTGGTACAGGTGCAATATGCCAGATATTATTGGCTATTTCCTTTTTGAAATAATCATTTAATAGAATTTCGTTGGCTAATTTTTCCTCTATATTTTTTCCACTAAATATTCTTTCGCCTTGTTTGCAAAAAATAAGAATTTCTTCTGTCATAATATTTGGATAAAAGTATCCAGGATAAGGATGTTGAATAAATGATCCAGCTCTCTTTACTCCACCAGTTACTTTATACCAAGTGATATTTTGATGAAATAGCCAACCTTTTTTTACCATTCCAGTAGTGAAATCATAAGGCAAAGCATAATGTTTACCTTTTAATAAAACTGTACCAATTACTACTGCACAAAAGCCACCTGGTTTTGTTTTCTCTTTTATTTGAGCAAAGATATTTAATACCCATTCCAAGTATTCATTATAGCCAAGATTATATTTTCGTGTCCTATAATAACCATCACCTTTTGTATGAATATCATAATCAATAGCATTCCAATATGGCGGCGAGCTTATAGTCAAGTCAATTGCATTATTATCTATATCAGATAAGTCCTCACAAGAAAGTTCCTCTATTTTGTTTATTTCCATATCATCACCATCTTAATTAAACGCGAACTCATCGCAAAGAATAAAGAAATAGCACACCCTACTTCGTTTTAGCCACGAATAACACGAATAAATTTCTCCCAAAACATTCCTAAAACTACGAAGGACACATCGAAAAACACTGACCGAAGACACTGAATAACTAATCTTACGCAAAAGATGTCTTTAATATTGAGTCATTATCAATTTGTTTTAATTTCTCAAATTCTAAAAAAGATCTATGAATCCACTATAAAAACCATTCACCCCGTGAAATATAAGTATATGAAAAAACATGAACAATTATACAAGGAAGTTATTTCACGGGGTAAAAATAGTTAAAATGGGATTATTGGGTTCTATTACCCACAATTAAAGTTGTGAGCTTCTGGTTATTGGTCAAATTTTATGTAACAGTGCATTAGCTGGTTTCTACAAGATATAATGTTTTTTTCATTAGTATTTTTTTGTAGGGAATAGATTGAATAAGTCAATGGCGCGCCCACCCCGATTTGAACAGGGAACCTTCTGATCCGTAGTCAGATGCTCTATCCAATTGAGCTATGGGCGCACACTATTGATAACAAATCTTTTTGTTATTCTTTATCTGTCAAATTTTTTTATGCATTATAATAGTTCTGTTTTGTCAAGTTGCGACGGTGTAAACACCGAGGTTGAGTCAAATAAAGAACGCTAAAGCGTTCTTTCACTCATTACCAAGACACAGTTTGGTAATGTCTACTCTATTGCACACATGTTTGAGTTGTTTTTTAAAAGCACACAAATTTATTTGTGGGATTAATTAAAAAAAATTTAGATACCAACCATTTTAACAGTTTTTTTATTTTTTGATAATCCATTGAAATGGTTGAAATTATATGCCATTTTTTATCATTTTCCACGATTGAAATCGTGGGCTTCTAAACAAAATGTGTAAATATGATCGGCAAATTTAAACTTATCATTTTCTTTGTTGTAAACGCTTTCATATAAATGATATTTCAAACTTATGTGCAGAGAGTATACTTGGTAATGTAGAACGCTTTTTTTGATTTACAGCGGTTGGTTTACCCACTTGCTTATTTTTCATTATTTATGAATAAGAAATTTTTTCTTGACAAGATTTTTCCATTATTTTTTTTCGCACAGATAAAGATTTTGTTTTATAGAAAAATAGGTTAAATCTTAATATAAGTAATAAGAGCATAAGTTTTCAAGTATTTGGAATAAAAATATTTTTTTATCTTTGCGTCTTTGCTGTGAAGAAAATTTTTTATTCAGGCACTTACTATAAATTTTCACTTGTTTTGTATGCGAAATTGGCTCTAATATTGAGGAAATATTGTGGAGAAACAATATATTGTCTTACAAGAGAATGAAAATGTGTACACTACTTTGCATTTTGTAGATGCAGAAAAGATTGTGTATAAAAGATATAAAGATATTACTCCTATTGATAAAATATTTCTTAAAGATGAGATTGATTTTCAAAAGAATATTCACCATCCATTTTTCCAAGAGATATTAGATATAAAGTTTACCAAAAATGACGCTATAATAACTAAAAAATGGTTTGACGGTATAGATTTGCTTAGTTATTTAAGGTCGCATTTTGGAGAGCAGGAAAAGTTATGGTCAGCTTTACTTCATTTTGTCCGATATTTAGCATACCATGATTTTGTGCATTTTGATTTAAAGCCAGAACATATTTTAATAAATGATAATGATGGCAATGTCCGAATTAAAATAATAGATTGGTCACAAGAACCAGGTAGATTTACTCCATATTGGGCCGCACCTGAACAATTTGACGGAATTTCTAATTGGAAATCCAATTTATATACAATTGCTTTAATGTTTTATTCTCTTTACGAACCATTAAATAGAATAGTATCCTCACAAAAACGGACAACCTCGTTAAAATTTACCACTTCAAATAAACCAAGTTTCTGGAGAATGATAGAACATATTCTACATCCTCAACCAAAGATGCGACCCGAAAATATGGATGTGTTCCTCACTCAATTACCTTCCACTGATTATAAACCACCATTTGTTTATCCTTCTACTGTATATCAGAATTTCTTTGATTTTCATGGTCAACTAAGAGATGCATTTTATACAAATCAATTGCCTATTGAGTTCAGTTATTATCTTTTTAGAAAGTATGTACATATTACTCCATTAGAAATACCTTTGTGGATAACTAATCAAAAGGATTCCTCCTTAGATTTAAAAATGCCAAAGGTAAAATTAAGATATGTACCATTAAAGGAAATTATAGAAAATGAGATTTCCGAAGGATCTACATCAGCTATGGATACTTTGGATACATCCGGTAGAAAAAAGAGAAGTATTATCTTTGATCATAATCAATGGATTTTTACTGAACCTGTAAAAGAAAATATAGAATCTTCTCACAAAACTCCACAAAAACTAATATATTCACTATATAAAAAATTTGATAAACAGGAATACAAAGCTGGTGCTGAAATTTTCTCCTACATAGTAGATAATAAAGAAATATACTCAAAATTAGATTTTAATAACCTGTTATGGTTAGTGAAAAATCTTCATCTTTTCCGACAAGAAAAGAAAGTTGAAGAAATATCTACTTATATGCTAAGTAATTTCAATCTCAATTCTTTACAAAAATATGAAGTTTATCAAAATTTATTAAATCTATATGCAAACAATAAAGTCAAGAGTAGAAAGATAGAGAATGAAATAAAAAATTTGGAGGTTCGATCTGATAGTGACACATTTCAATGGATTAAATTAAGACAAAAAGTTGCAGATTTATATAATAAAAAAGATATTTGCAAATTAGAAAAACTCAGATTAGAACTTGAAGGAAATAAGGAAAAGAACTATCCTATATTAGCGGACATAGATAATTATCTGATTGCATTAAATATTGAGAAAGGCATTGCAAAATCCAAGCGCACAAGGAATAAAATATTTCAAGCAATGAAAAATCTGCATACATATTATATAAGAGAGAAAAATCCATGGAAACAAATACCACTTTATAACCGTATGGCTAATTTAATTACAAAACAAGCATTTCCTTTATTTACACTATCACTGTGTCTCTCCTTAGAATTAAATGATAAAGTGAATTTTTATTATACAATATTCTATCTTTACTATTTTTTATATAATTCTAAATCTGACGCAAAATTATTTAAGAATATCTTTGAAATATTGAAAGCAATAAATAGAGAGAAAGATCTTTCTGAATATGTATCAATACATACTAAAAGATATTTGCTACATTATCAGATAAATGAACAAGAAGAATATGGCTCAGCTAAAAAAGCTTTAAGCTCTTTATTGAAAAGTGGCAATAAAGCAATTAGCTATCAGGAAGTTCTCCAATATTTACGAATAAATCTTATTGATCATAATCAAAGTTTTGAGCAAAAGTATATTGATTATATTGAAAATAACTTTCCAGAAGTATGGACAAGTAATTCCAATAGTTTAACATATCACTTACAATATTTAGTACTACATTTTCCTGAGAAGTTTATACTAAAATTCAAAAATATCCTAAAAAGAGCAAAAATTGATTATCTGAATCCTGGGAAATGGATAGCAAAAGCGGAGTTTAATATACAATTAGAATATTATTATCAGACAAAAAATTATGCTAAAATGAAAGAAATTATAAACCAAACATATTGGCAATCTCTTAAAAAATTTAAAATGGCTGAGTTTTTTTACTATAAAGCTTTTGTGGAAAATAATAAAAAATTTAAGCAGTCATATTTTAAAAAGGCACTTTTACTATTTAATAAAATGGGACTAAAAAACAGAGTCAAAGAGGTAACAATTGAATTAGAAAAGAGTTATACAGAAATAGAGAAAGTATCATCTTCTATAGATATTTCTTTGTTCAAGGATCTAATTCTTAAGTTTGTACAAATAGATAATATAAATGATTTAGGCAAAGAGATTATTAAGTTTCTCAAAGATAATTTCAGAGTAGATAAGGTAATTATCTTTCTTTATGATAAGATAGAGGATAGATTTGTGCCTGTGGATTTTTTCAGTTTGGATATTTTTGTTGAACATAAAGCAAAAAAATATAGCAGAAGTATTTTGGGTAAGTATAAGAATAATAAAGATGAGATTCTTATATTGGATACATTAAAGCTATCCAAGAGTAGAA
Organism: Candidatus Cloacimonadota bacterium; assembly: GCA_003647765.1. Taxonomy (GTDB): domain Bacteria; phylum Cloacimonadota; class Cloacimonadia; order JGIOTU-2; family B8-G9; genus B8-G9. Next base: position 492 of record QMNM01000047.1, on the reverse strand, counting down.
GTATAAATGCATTGGACATTAAATCTGCGGCTTGTATTCCATTAAAAATAAAAGGTGAGTTAATAGGCACTCTTTATATGGATGTAAGAAGAAAGGACTATGAATTAACTCAGCAGGATTTACCTTTTCTTGATTTATTTTCTACTTTACTTGCTGTATTTATAAATCTTACTGGCAGTTTAGAGAGATGGAAAAGACAGAATCTAATTGCTAATAATGAGAAATTTTATGACTTGGTAGGTGTGAGTGAGAAATCCAGACAACTTTTTGAAGAGATAGTAATGGCTTCACGAAATAATTATCCAGTTCTGATTACAGGTGAAACAGGTACAGGTAAAGAGTTAACAGCCAGAGCTATATATAAAGAGGGAAACTACAAGGGTAAATTTATTGCTGTAAATGTTGCTTCTATTCCTGAACAATTATTTGAATCTACTCTTTTTGGATATAAAAAAGGGGCGTTTACAGGTGCGATAAAAAATAATCATGGAT
>QMNM01000046.1 GCA_003647765.1 Candidatus Cloacimonadota bacterium | reverse complement strand
GAAATGTCAAATTACAAATTTCTAATTTCTAATAAAATGACAAATTACAAATGTCAAATTACAAAACCTAATATTCCTATTTCACAGTATCAGCGTTCTACTCTTGTTAGCCACGAAGAACACGAAGAAACACGAAAAAATTTCTAACAAAATATTCCTTTTCACAGCATCAGCATTCTTTTCTTGTTTTCTTGAACTCTTGTTTTCTTGTTTTCTTGAACTCTTGTAATTTATCAGGTTGCATAAGGTCTTGATTAGCTCTTCTTTTAGATTAAATAGATTTTGTCTAACTTTAAAGCCAGCAGCTAGCTTATGTCCACCACCACCATAATATTCAGCCACTTGTCTAATATCAATATGTTTTGCCCGTAAACTTACCCTAAAATAATCCTTATCCAATTCTCTAATATACACAATGATTTCCCAATCCTTTATCATTTGCAATTCCGCTAAAAACTTATTAGTCTTGTCAATATCAACATTTAATTCATTTGCAATGTCCTTATGTGTTATCATTAGAATTAGTTTTCCATCCATATAAGGTTCAATATTGGCTAATGAATAACCAAGCAATTTAACCTCTGAAACAGAGCGCATATTAAAAATTTTCTCATATACATAACTCGGTTCAACACCCCATTCAGTCAACTTTGCACATACAGAAAATGTTCTGCAATTTGTATTTCTGTTCACAAAATTGTTTGTATCATAGATAATGCCAGTATACAAAGCATTAGCAATATGTAGTCGTATTTTTGTAGGCAGATTTTCTATCTCTTTATAGAAGATGAAATATAGAATTTCACAAGTAGCCGCATAACTTTCATCAATATAGCTAATACTTTGCTCTATTTTTTCATTTTCTTTATGATGATCAATTCTGATTAAGGTTCGCGAATTATCATAGATTTTAACAAGATTTTGTCCTGTTCGTTTCCTCTCATTATGGTCTAACATAAAAGCGAGTTGAAAAATTTTCTTATTATCCGAAGAATCATTTGAATATGATGTTTCTATTTTTTCTGCTCCTGTTAGATAATAATATGTTTCTGGACAAGGATCATGATTTATAATTCGTACATTTTTACCCATCTGCGATAAAAGTAAATATAATGCAATTTCTGAACCTATAGAGTCGCCATCAGGATTTTCATGCCCAGTGATAACAATATCATTACTATTTTTAATTAGTTCTATAATAGACCTTTTAAAATATTGTAAATTTATCATTGTAAAAATACCGATATATGCGTAATGCGTAGGGCGTAGAGCGTAATGCGTAGGGCGTAGAGATATTTTATAAAATTTAAGGTTTTTTCGCATTTACATCAGGCGCATCAATGTCCCTCAGAATATAATCAAGTTTTCTAGCTTTTTCTTCTGTTTCATCAAAACAAAAATAAAGCTCTGGAATATTTCTCGTAGAGACCCTTTTAGCCACCTCTCTTTTTATGAAATTTTTGGCTTTATCCAATCCTTGTAGTACTGTTTTTGTATCATTTTCCCCAAAAATAGTAAAATATACTTTTGCAACAGATAAATCAGACGAGACATTTACATCAGTAATTGTAACCCACTTTAATCTTTTATCACGAATACGAAACTCTAATATATTCGCAATTACTTTCTTATATAACTTATTTATTCGTTGTATTCTATACTCTAACATATATAATCCCATTTTTCATAAATTTTTTCAGGTTAGTCACTTTTGTACTGGTATTAGCCACGAAAAACATACAAGGCGTAGGGCGTAGGGCGCAATGCGTAAAGCGTATGGCGTAGGGCGTAAAGCGTAAGAAGATACAAAAAAATATTACTTATGTGCAATTAAGAGAGACAAAGCCATAGAGTTGGTCTGCTTAAATAAATTTGTTTCCTCTCTATGGCTGATATAATCGTATGTCAAATCAATAAATTACAGTTCTATGCATAAGATTTTTATAGATATTGCTGGATACTAACAATTTGGATATATTGGTAAGAGTCAATAAAATCTTCAATTTTACTAAACACATTATCAGCATACGCATTATTATTAGTAATCAAGGCAATTCCAATTGTGCAATATTTACATTTGTTTAAATTATCTATTTCCGATATTGATACATTAAACTTATTATGGATTTTAGTAATAATGCTTTTAATGACAGAGCGTTTATCTTTAAGGGATTGTGATAATGGGAGATACATATTGTATATTTTTACTCTTATTATCATATATCTAAAAATAGTATAATATGTCTGGATTTAGTAAATTACTTTAACCTGTTTTAGTATTTTCTTCTACAATTTCGTAAGCTTCAATAATATCGCTTACTTTTATGTCATTGAAATTTTCTATTCTTATACCACAATCAAAACCTTGTTTTACCTCATTAACATCATCACTAAGTCTTTTTAAAGAAATAACATTACCTTCATATATTTTTACATTATTCCTGTATAGTTTAATTTTGCTATTACGAGAAATTTTTCCTTCAAGCACATTTGAACCAGCAATAACACCTACTTTTGGGATTTTAAATATTTGTCTAACTTCTGCTGTACCAAGTACTTTTTCACGCATTATTGGAGCGATCATTCCATCTACTGATTTTTTAATATCATTTTCAATATTATATATAATTTCGTATAATTTTATATCTATATTATTCTTTTTTGCTAATTGTTTAGCATTATTATTTGGTCTTATATGGAATCCTATGATTATAGATGATGAAGCAATAGCTAGATTTACATCCGTTTCTGTGATTCCTCCTACGCCACGGTGAACAATATTTATAGGTATTTGAGGAGTAGAGATTTTTTGTAGCACATCAGCTACTGCCTCAACAGAACCATCCATATCTGCTTTGATTATTACATTTAAATGACTTATGTTTCCTTGTTTAATTTTATCAAATAAATTATCTAAGGTTACAGTTCCTTCATGCATAATTTGTCTCTCTCTAAATATCTGATGTCTCTTACTGCTGATTTCTCGTGCTGTTTTTTTGTCTTCTACAACATTAAAAGTATCCCCTGCTTGCGGTACTCCAGATAGTCCTACTAATCTTACTACACCTGAAGGTCCACAGTATTTTATAGGGTTTCCTCTTTCATCATACATAGATCTTACTGTACCTTCAAAAGGTCCACAAACTACAATATCTCCAATTTCTACCTTTCCATCTCTTAATAATATAGTAACCAAAGGTCCCTTGCCTTCATCTAATTCAGCTTCAATAACAGTTCCTTCGCCCTTTCCTTGTGGATTTGCCTTAAATTCTTCTAATTCTGCGGTTAAACTAATTAGGTCTAATAACTTATCTACACCTTGTCCTGTTTTTGCTGAACATTCTACATATTCTATTTTTCCGCCCCATCCTTGAAGACGAACATTTATATTTGCAAGCTGCTTTTTTACTTTTTCTGAATCTGCTTCAGGCAGGTCTATTTTGCTAATTGCAATAATAATAGGCACATCAGCATTACGAGCATGGTCAATTGCTTCTATAGTTTGTGGCATAACTCCATCATCTGCCGCTATAAGAATAACTGCAATATCAGTGATATTAGCACCTCTAGCTCTCATCGCAGTAAATGCCGCATGTCCAGGTGTATCAATAAAAGTTATACTCTTACCTTTATATTTGACATTATAAGCCCCTATATGTTGAGTTATTTTTCCTACCTCGCCAGCTACTACATTCGTTTTTTTTATGTAGTCCAAAAGCGATGTCTTGCCATGATCAACATGCCCCATAATAGTAACAACAGGAGGACGAATAACTAATTGATCTTCTGATACTTCCTGCTTTAAGCCCTCTATAATATCACTCCCATACTGGTCAGCAAATTCAACATCAAAATTGAACTCATCACAAATCATAATTAAGGATTCTTTATCAAGACGCTGGTTAATAGTAACCATTTTGCCCCATTCTAAAAATTTGCCTACTATCTCTACTGATTCAATATTCATTATTTTCGCTAATTCCCTGACAGAAGTAAATTCAGAAATAACAATTTTACTTTCCCGTTTTACTTCTTCTTTTACTTTTTTATATTTCTTCTTTTTATCTTTTGACAAAGTTATCCTAATACTTCTGCGAATCTGCTCCTCACTATAGAATTTTTTCTCCTGTTCCTCTGCTCTTCTATCTTTTTTAGATATTGCTATTGGTTTAGTTCTTCTCTGTTTTTTCTTTTGTGGGAGTTTCTCTACAGAAGCAGCAGGTAATACTTTTTTAGGTTTTAGTCTTATCTCTGGCTTTATCTCTACTTTTTCTTTTCCTTTCTCTTCTCTTGCTTTTCTCCAATACCTAGGACGATATCTGCCATATTTTTTTTCTTTTTCTGTGATAATTCGCTTTTTATAAGGTTTTTTAGAAGGCATTTCTGGTTTTGAAACTTGTTCTTGAGCTTTAACTTCTTTATATCTTTTTTTCAATTTACTACTATATTTTTTCCTTTTCTCCTCGCGTTTTCTAACCATTTCCTTCTGCTGTTCAAATAGATTTTTAACCTTATCTATGTCTTCTGCAAGAATAAAGTTCATATGACTTTTTGCCGGTATTCCTAAATCACTAAGAATAGACATCAAAGCAGTTGTAGATATTTTTAATTTTCTGGCAACTTTATAAATTCTCTCTTTTCCCAAACTAAAAGCCTCCAAATTTATAATTTCAAGAGTTCAAGAGTTCAAGAGTTCAAGAGTTCAAGAGGTCAAGAGGTCAAGAGTTCAAGAGTTCAAGAGGTCAAGAGGTCAAGAGTCCAAGAGTTATATCTCTTCTTGATTTTCTTGTTATCTTGTCTTCTTGTTTTCTTGTTATCTTGTTATCTTGTCATCTTGTTTTCTTGTCATCTTGTTTTCTTGTCATCTTCCATTTATTTAATTTTGTTAAGCAACTATTGTCATCACAGCAATAATATCCTCGTCTGGATAGATTTTGCTTCAGGTCAAAAATAATCCTATTTTGCGATAGTAAAACAAATCTCAGTAAGTTAGATTTATTTTCCGTCTTTCTGCATATAACGCAGCTTCTTTGAGGAATATGTTTCATATTAGTCCACTTATCCAATGTATCGGAAGTATAGCTGCCCAGACCCATCTGTAATAAATCCAGACCCATCTGTAATAAATCATGTCTTGTGAATTCTACATAGAGATCCCACACTTATTTGCATTGATAACAGCTCCAATTTTATCCCAAAATATTTTTAATATCTTCTGCTGGTTCTCCGATAAGTTTTATATCATAGTTTTCTTGAAGCACTTTTAGTATGTCATCATTTATCCATGCAGGAAGTATTGGTCCGAGATACATACCTTTAATATTAAGTGAAAGCAAAGTCCAGAGAATTGCGACTGCTTTTTGTTCCATCCACATCAATATAATGGAAAGTGGCAGTTCATTTATTCCAACTCCAAATAAATCCCCAAGCGCAACCGCAATATCAACTGCAACAATAGAATCATTACATTGACCTAAATCAATAAGACGAGGGATACCTTCTATATCTCCCAAATCTAAATCATTGAATCTGAATTTTCCACAGGCAAGCGTTAGAACAATAGTGTCTTTTGGAAGAAGTTTAACGAATTCTCTGTAATATTCATCTTTTTTTAGTGGAGCATCACAACCGCCAACAAGGAAGAAATGACGAATCTTTCCACTCTCAACTAATTTCTTAATTTTATCAGCTAATGATAATACAATAGATTTTGAGAAACCTGTTGTCAATACAACATCACCGGGTTTTTCTTCAAGTTCTGGTAATGCCTTTGCTTTTTCTATTACCTCTGTAAAATCATAACCGTTAATATATTTTACACCAGGTAAACTTACAGGACCAGTTGCGAACATTCTATCTCTGTATTCTTCTTTTGGAATTAAAGCACAGTTTGAAGTTGCAAGGATTGCTCCAGGGAATTCTGTGAATAATTTTTTCTGGTCAAACCATGCTTTTCCAAGATTTCCAACAAGATGTTTATATTTTTTCAATTCAGGATAGCCGTGTGCAGGTAGCATCTCTGAATGAGTATAAACATTCACTCCTGTGCCTTCTGTTTGTTTTAACAGCTCTGCGAGTGCTTTTAATCCATGACCTGTAACAAGTATGCCTGAACCTTTTACTGTTCCTGTTTGGACTTTTTGAGGTTCTGGTTCACCATAGGTATTGATATGTGCTTCTTTTAAAAGTTTCATTGTTTTAAGATTCATTCTGCCAGCTTCAAGTGCCATCTCAACAAGATTTTCTGCATTAAAATTTACATTTGTAAATGTAGCATAGAAGGCTCTTTCTAAAAAAGCATCAATTTCCATGTCAGTATATCCAAGTTCTCGGGCATGATATAAGTATGCACTCATTCCTTTTGTTATATAAATTAAGTTGTCCTGCAGCCTTGCTACTGTTGGCTCTTTTCCACATACGCCTTTAATCGTGCAACCAGTTCCTTTTACTGTTTGGGAACATTGGTAGCAGAACATTTTTAGTGCTTTTTTTTCATTCATCTCACTCTCCTTAAATTATTGTTGTATTTTTTAATATAATTTTACTAATTTTGTAGTCCTAAAATTTTTTCACACATTCTTACTTTGTCTTTGAACATTGTACTGGTGCGAGGATTTTTCTCACCGAATTTTTCCACCAGAAGTTTTGCTATCTCTTCACGCTTTTTCCCAGATTCCTCAAGTTTTTTAATATATTGATATGCTCCAAAAAGAGCTGATGGTCCTATATTTGAAGCAAATGCACCAAATCCTTCATTCCATACGAATAGAGCGAAAAGTTCATCAAGTTCCTGCACTGTTACACCAAGAGCATAAGCCTTAACCAGTTCTCGCGTTGCCTGGCGAAATCTTCCTGCACCAACAGCATTAGAAAGAGACAATAGTAACTTTGTTTTCATATCAATTGCAGGATTCTTTTTGCTCCATGTGTATTCCCAGAAATTTACAGCAATATTAGCAAGATTGCTATCAATATTACTAAAATTGACCATTGCGGTTGGCTTTAAGGGAAGATCCATCATACTCGGCTTTGAGGGTTCTATCATCTCTTTTCGGTAAAAATATATCTTGTATTCATTATCTGAAATTTTCTCTGTAGAATATTCAAACCCAAAATTGGTAAGGGCTGAATATAATGGGATTGGTTCAAAACTTTGGACAACACAAATTCCTTTGCCAACTTTAACTTCATTCGCTTTTTTAAGAATCATTGGCAGAAAATTGCCAGTTAACTTTCTTACATCAATCACATCAAATGACTCTTTATTGTTTTCCCATTCTTTTGCCATATTTAATGCCTTCCTTATTTGTTTTGCCACAAAAATTCACAAAAGTTCATAAAAAAATATAGAATATTAGTCTAATTCTTTCCTTCAATATTATGTAAATGAAATTCCATTTCATAATTTCATAATATCCGTTTTTTGAACATAATTTCTTTTTCGTGTTTTTTGGTGTAGTTTTGTGGCAATTAACTTTTCCACAAACCGTGAATGTTGCAATACTCTCTTGCTGAGATTTCTTTTCCTTCAACCAAAAACTCTGCTTCTGGTTTATCTCCGGGATTTAAGAACTGCCTATAAGATTTGCCATCCATAAGTAATTCAATCCATTCAATATAATGTTTTTCTTCCATTGGATGAGCAGTATTTTCACCAACTTTAACTGTAATTTTTCCATCCTCTTTTATTACAAATGGCACATGTTTTTCAATAGACGAATCTTCTGTCTTTTCCTGCATAAGATTCATAGGTTGTCCGCAGCAGACAAGTTCTCCTTTACCAGCGTGAAGCACTTCTACAATATTTCCACAAATTTCGCATTTGTACACTTCCATTTTTTTTGCCATTTTTACCTCCAATTTATTTAGTCAATGAGTTATGTAAAATAGGTAAAAACAATGCCATTCCAATAAGATGAGATTATTCCACACTGATAAATCAGTGTTCGCGTAAGTTCGTATAGTTCGTATAAGTTCGCGATTGCAAATTCACTATAACAAGAAAACTCTATTTTGCAAATATCATTATTTTGATATTGTCAAATTTAGTCGCAGAATCACATAAAAGAATAACAAAAATTTCTATGTGCAATCAAGTATAACAGCTAAACAAAAAGTATAAGCACTATTTTTATATTTTTCTATATTGCTGTGAGTTTATTAAATATGTGTCAAATATTTTAATAATATGTTTTTTAGTCAAGGTTGCGACTGTGTAAACACCGAGGCTGAATCAAATAAATAACGCTAAAGCGTTCTTTAGTAAAAAATAAATATTTTAATTTGTGAATTCGTGGCTTTAATAATACTAGAACACTTTTTTTGACTTAGCG
>QMNM01000045.1 GCA_003647765.1 Candidatus Cloacimonadota bacterium | reverse complement strand
TTTCTTTTTTATTTATTGCACGGTAATATTCTTTTAATTCGTTCTCAGCTATCAGTGGATTTCCATTATTTCCATAATTTTTAATTCGTCCATACTGAATCAAATAAGAAATATTGGATACAGATACTTTTCGGTTTAAATATTTAGAAGCCCACTTACTTGCTTCTTGTAAATTAAACAATTTTTTTTCGCCTCGTCCAAACAAGGCCAATTGATTCATAGTATCCTGTCTCCATTTTATAATTTACACATAACTGCATAGCTCACTTGCCAAAAACACAACTGGCTCTATATCCTTAATTTGACAGTATTATTTCTTATTCTCATTTCAAGATAGTTCTATCAGGTATATTATTTTTAGCAAAATGTTTTTCCAACCAGCCACAGCGAATATTATCTCTATTGTCAAAATGCTTAACATACGGTTTTATATCCAATAAAGGCGTTCCATCAAATATATCAATTTCCTGAATATAAAGTATATTTTTCTTGCGCTTTAATAATCTCACTATGGATATACCAATATGATTAGGACGATGTGGACTACGAATAGCAAAAATGCCATGTTCTTCATCTTCTAAATATGGCCTACCTATTACACACTCTTTGTTACTTTTATGGAAATAGAAAAGCAAAATCAAATGAGAAAATCCTTGTATATCTTTTAATCCTTGTTCATATTCCTTAAAAACTTCTACTGTGCCTTTAATTTCCTTGCGGAATTTACCCTGAATTGGAATATCCTTTGCCTCTTTGTAAGGTGTGTGAATAATACCTATTGGCTTAATGATTATTTCTTCCATTATATTTTATCTTATATTTTGCCACAAAAACGCACAAAAATTCACAAAAATTAAAATCTAAATCCTATAAATGCACTTTTCATAATTACTGTCAGATGCCTATATAATTGGCAATAAAAAATTCTTCAGCTCTTCATTAAAATACCTGTCTGTCATTGTAGCAATAAAATCTCTGACTTTTTCTGCATTGTTAAAATTATATATATACCTATCATTTTTATGATTAAGAAAATGTTTATAAATTTTTGAATCCTTGTTTTCATTTTCAAAGTCAGATAAATATTTTTGGAACATTATTCTAATACCACGCTGAATTACACATTTTGCTTTCTTTATTTGTGTAGAAGTATAAATTCTTTCATAGTTGAACTTTTTTAGATTGTATAATGCTTCGGAGGTCTCATAATCAAAGCATACAAAATCATTATTATGACTATTTAGAACGACACTTTTTACAAGAGAACCAATAATATCACTATTGTTATTACCTAACACATCCGTAGATTTTTTTGGTAATTCTTTGCGTGAGAGGAATCCGAAACGGATAGCATCTTCAATATCCTGTCCAATATAGGCGATTGTATCACTAATTCTAACTACACATCCTTCTAAGGTAGCTGGCATCATTTCTATATTTTTGCCAGCTTTTTTATATGCAATAAATCTTTGAATATCCTTTTCTGTTTTATTATGCTCTGGCTTGAGTTTTTGATTATGCACTTCACCATCGTGAGAGATTATCCCGTCTCGCACCTGAAAACTAAGATTAAGTCCTTCACCACCTTTAGAAATATTATCAACAATATGTAAACTTTCTATATTATGATGAAACTGCCCAATATTATGTTCCTCACAAAGTTGATTTAATACTTCTTCACCATCATGACCAAAAGGTGGATGCCCAATGTCATGACCTAAAGCAATTGCTTCTATCAAGTCCAAATTCAGGCCTAATAGTTTGCCGATTGTTCTGGAAATTTGTGAAACATAAGTAGTATGCAAACTCCGATTACTCATCTCTTCATCAACGAGATTGGCAAAATAAACAACCTGTGTTTTACCTTGATAACGACGATATGCTCCAGAATAAAGTATTCTATCACGGTCTATAGCAAAAGGACCACGAATTTCAGTGGACTTCTCTTCTCTTAATCTATATGCTTGACTATTCAAAGTGGCATATTGCGAAAAACAGTGTCTATACTTTTCTTCTGCTATTGCATAAATTTCTTGTAATTTCTTTGTTTTATCCATAGCAAATTTTCTTTGATACTTAATTAGCCACAAAACTACACTAAAAACACACAATTTTTTTTGATAAAAGTATGTTCAAATTTTTGTCAAAACACCATCATTGTAGATGATTTTAGTCAAGAAATAATAATAAGCATTAAAAAAATAAGAATATCAAGTTTTAATAAGTCAATCCAAAGGAAAATATAAATATTTTAATTCATGAATTCCTGGCTTTTTTCTGAAAAAATAATATTTGACATATTTTTTCATATTTTGGCTTAATATGATGACTTATTTATAATGTAAATACAATCTGAATATTTCACATTAGTAAGCGAGGCAATTATGATTATAAAACGATTTAGCAATAAGTATTGTTTGCGTCTTATTCATCAAGAGGACTTAGTTCAAAAATTAAAAGAATTTGCAAATAAAGAAGATATAAAAAATATTATTGTATTAAATGGCGTAGGTATGCTTAAAGATACTGAAATTGGCTATTTTACTGGTAAAGGATATAAAATAGATAAATTTGAACAGCCATTAGAGTTGATTTCTATTAGTGGTAATATGTTCACGACAGTTGATAATCAAAAGGATTGGCATGTTCATATAAGTTTAGGTGATAAAGGACACCGTGTATTTGGTGGCCATTTAATAAATGCTAAGGTATGGAATACACTGGAACTTTTTTTAGAGACCATTCCTAATGCAATATTTCGCAAGGAACCAGAAGATAAAAAATTACGATTAAATTTTTATGGAGATAGCAATGAACATAATAGATAATAAAATTGATACAATATTAGTAATTGATGATGAGAAAGATATACGAACAGCGATTAAAGATTATTTAGAATTACGAGGATATAGAGTTATTACTGCTAAGGATGCTATTGAAGCTACAAAGTTGCTTGATAGAGAGGTTTTCTCACTTATTATTAGTGATATTTGTTTGCAAGGAATGTCTGGCTTGGATCTATTACATCTTATTAAGGAAAAAGAAATAGACATCCCTTTAATTCTAATGACTGGCTATGGAGATATGGAAAAAGTAATGGATGCATTTAAGAATGGGGCTTATGATTTTATAACTAAGCCATTTGATATGAACGAGATGTTTATATCAGTTAAAAATGCAGTAGACAAACAGAGATTGAAATGGGAAAATATTCAATATCGGCTTCATTTAGAGGAAATGGTAAAAAAAAGAACAACACAGTTGAAAATAGCTTATAAAAATTTAGAAGATATGTTTCTAGGAACTGTCCGTATTGTAATCAATACATTAGAAGCTAGTGATAGATACACAAAAGGACATTCAGAAAGAGTGCGACAATACAGTATAAAATTAGCCAAAAAGTTGGGATTAACCTCACAAGAGATAAGAAATCTTGAAATTGGATCTATATTGCACGATATAGGAAAAATAGGCATTGATAAAACTATTTTACATAAAAATGGACCTCTTAATAATGATGAATATGCAATTATAAAAACCCATCCATCAGTTGGAAAACATATATTGGAACCAATAGAATTTGATGAGAAAATTATTAATATTATTTATCAACATCACGAGAGATATGATGGACAGGGCTATCCATCAGGACTAAAAAGAGATGATATATTCTTTCTGGCTCGCCTTGTAACAGTAGTTGATGCTTTTGATGCTATGATGAGCACTCGTCCGTACAGGAATCAATTACTAGCAGAAAAGGCTATTATTGAAATTGATAAAAATTTAGGGACACAATTTGACCCTGAGATTGGGAAAAACTTTATAAAACTATTTAACACTGACCATTCTACTATGGACATTCTTAAGCATTATAATAAGGATGGTAAGTTTTGAATAACATAAATCTTTCACCTGAATTTATTGCCAAATTAGACAGATTTGATTTAAGAGCCAGATTGATTGTAGAGGGCTTTATTACTGGTCTACATAAATCACCATATCACGGCTTTAGTGTTGAATTCTCTGAACACCGCCAATACATACCAGGTGATGCGCTTAGATATATTGACTGGAAAGTATATGCTAAAACTGACAAGTATTTCATTAAAAAATTTGAAGAGGAGACCAATCTAAAAGCATATATCTTATTGGATTGCAGTAATTCTATGAATTATAAATCTGGTAAAATTTCTAAATTAGAATACGGCAAAACCATTGCATCAGCACTTTCCTATTTAATGATAAGTCAGCAAGATGCAGTAGGATTGCTCACCTTTTCAGAAGAAATTAATGAATATGTCCCACCGCGCTCAGCAAAATCTCATTTATCTATTCTATTCAAAAAACTTTATAATCTTGCACCAGAAAAAAAAACTAATACAGCAAGTGTGCTTCATAATTTAGCAGAACGAATCAAGAAAAGGGGTTTGATTATTCTTATATCTGATTTATTAGATAATCCAGAAGAAATTATGCTTGGCTTACAGCATTTTCGTCATCATAAGCATGAGCTTATTCTGTTTCACATTTTAGATGAGCAGGAATTGGAGTTTGATTTTAGAAGAGAAGCAAAGTTTATAGATATGGAGACAGGCGAGGAAATAGTAACCCAGCCTTGGCAAATCAAAAAGCAATATAAAAAACAAATTAACAATATGAAAAGCTTCTTCTCTGCTAAATGCCATAATGCCTTTATTGATTATGTCCCAATAAATACATCTACTCCTTATGATAAAGCACTTTTTCGCTTTTTAATTAAAAGAGCAAAGCTTTTGTAATATCATCAAAATTTTCGTATTCCTACTGCATTTTCTAAATGTAGTCCTCTTATTTTCAATATTTTCTTATGAATGGAAAAATCAAAAAAGAAAAAATAATAAAATCTCATAATTTTATTACTGTAATTTCGGGAATACTTATATTTATTCTTGGAATATTCACATTTATAATATTTAGTGATTGAACAGAAACCTTCTAAATGTTTTAATAAAGATACTTTGAGACATATTTTTAGAGATGAAGATTTTTAATCCATACTACTTTTTTATATTTTTAATGATCTTTATTTAACCGCAGAGAATGCAAAGTTTTCGCAGAGTTCCCAGAGATTTTTCTCTGCGGACTTTGCGGTTAATCTTCGCTCCAAAAAACGACACTTAACTTCTTTTTATTAAATGGATTAAAGGGTTTTCGGTCAGACACTATTTAGTAATATTGGAGGAATAATTCCGATATTTATAGGTATAGGACTCTGTTTTGTTGGATGGAGAAATGACCGTTATGCACTTATTTTATTTGGTCATATATGTATAGTTCTTGGGTGTTTTATGATTACCTGGGGAATTTATCTTTTACCAGATTCCAAACCAATTTTATCACATATTTTGGGGCGTCCACTTTTCTGAGGACTATTTTCATTATTTGGTGGCATTTGTGCAATTTATCACGGGTTCTGTAATTGCATTCGTAGGCAAAAGTAATTTTAGCCACACAGAAACTCAACTCGGGTTCTTTGAACTCGAGTCGGGTTTCACGAATGGAGTGTAATGCTATGTATAATAAAGTAATTATAGATGGCAATAGTTTGACAATTGAACAGATTGTTTCTGTATCAAGGTATTATGCAAAGGTTGAGATAACAGAAGAAGCAAAGAGAAATATCTCAAAATGCAGGAAATATATTGAGAATAATTACATTTCTGAAAATGCTGCAATAGCTTATGGGGTGAACACAGGTTTTGGAGCATTAAGGAATAAGAAAATTCCGTATTATAGATTACGACAGCTTCAAAGGAATTTAATAGTCAGTCATTCTGCTGGTGTTGGACATTATCTGCCTATTGAAGTTGTTAGAGCAATAATGTTGTTGAGGGTTAATTCTCTTGCAAATGGATATTCTGGAATAAGATTGACCACTGTTAATACTCTTGTTGAAATGCTAAATAAAGGTGTACATCCAGCTGTCCCTGAAAAAGGTTCAGTCGGTGCAAGTGGTGATCTTGCTCCAATTTAACATATTATATTAGTGCTTTCAAAAGATGAAAAGAATGATTTAGAAGAATTTAGCGGCAGAGTGATTGTTGAGGAAAATTTTGATAGAGATAATTATTCTATCAAGACGATTTCCGGTCTGTCTGCAATGAAAAGAGCTGGTATTGAAAGAGTCATTTTAGATGCAAAAGAAGGGCTTGCTCTCATCAATGGAACTAATGTAATGACTGCAATTACAGCATTAGCTATTTATGATGCAAAAGTATTATTGAAAAATGCTACAAAAATCTTTACCGCATCTCTTGAATCACTTTGTGGTGTATCTGATGCATATTACTACAAAATTCATGAACTTCGTGCACAGAAAAGTCAAGTTGATATTGCTAACCAAATTTGCGAATATTTTAGAGGAAGCCATTTGATAGATTCTAACATTGGAGAAGTACAGGATAGCTATTCACTTCGCTGTTTTCCTCAGGTAGTAGCACCTATAAAGGATACTATTGAATTTGCAAGTAAGATTGTTGAAAATGAGGCAAATGCCATTACTGATAATCCATTGATTATTATTGAAGCAGAAAGAGAGAATAAGTTATTTTCAGGTGGTAATTTTCACGGGGAATTTATAGCATTGGTAAGTGATTATATGAAGATTGCAATAGCCGAGTTAGGAAATATATCTGAGAGACGCATATTCAAACTAAGCTCACATTTTATAAATAATGGACTGCCAAGTATGCTCTCAATTGATCCTGGTTTGCAAAGCGGAATTATGATATTGCAATATACTGCGGCTTCACTTGTTTCCGAGAACAAGGTGTTAGCTCACCCAGCATCCATAGATTCTATACCTACAAGCGAAGATGTAGAGGATCATGTTTCAATGGGAACAATTGCGGCAAGGCAGTTTCGTGAAATATTGGAGAATGTAAAAAAAATTATTGCTATTGAATATATATCAGCATGTCAGGCATTAGATCTTAGATTAAGAGCTAACAGTGATTTTGTTGGACAGGCATCAGAAAAAGTATTTGGCAAAGAAACAGCTAAAATATATACAAAATTACGAAATGCTGGAGTAAAGTTTTGGGACAAAGATAAAGTTGCGTATATTGATATTGAGAAGACATTGGAATTACTAAAAGATGAATTATAATGGTTGTTTGATTTTCGCAGGATGATACTTTTGTCGGTATATGTATCGCAACCTGACTTATTTATATCAGCATAATTTTATTGAATAAGGTATTTTATATGGAAAACAAAGAAATAGATATACTGGATATTTTAATTATCATAGCAAAACATAAAAAGTTCGTTATAATTACTACTTTGATTGTTAGTGTTATTGCAGTTATTTATAGTTTATTAACAACACAATATTGGACTTCAACAGCGACTATATTGCCAGCTCAAGAACAAAGAAGTCAAGCGTCTTTTATTAGTTCTTCACTACGAGGATTTGGTTCTTCTTTATTAGGCGGAACACTTCAGACACAGGGAATGGATTTAGTAACAATAATGAAAAGCAGAACATTTTCTGAGGATGTTGTTCGCAAGTTTAATCTTATTAAATATCTTAAAATAGATAATCCGGATAGTTTAATTTCTATGGAATTAGCAGTAAGAGCATTAAAAAAGAAAATTAGTAAGATAAAGATAAATGAAGAAACTGGAGTGATAAGTATTAGCATTGAAACAAAGGATAGATTTCTTTCCAGTAAGATTGCAAATTATTACTGGCAATTGTTAGACAAATATAATCGTGAGATACGAATGACTAAAGGCAAACAAAGTCGGATATTCATTGAAGAACGCCTGTATCAAATTAAAAACGAATTAGATTCTTTAGCAATGAAAATAAACGAATTCCAAAAGAGAAACAAAACAATTGATTTGAATCAACAAACTATTAAACTAATTAATTCATATTCTGATCTAATTTCTCAAAAAATGAATATTGAAATAGAAATAGAATACAATAAAGAATTTCTTGATTCTTACTCTCCTATCATTCAAAGTTTAATAAAGAAAAAACAGATAATTGATAAAAAAATTAAGGAAATTGAACTCTCTGAAGACAATCTAAAACCTAAATATATATTAAACATTGATGATATTCCTGATTTAAGTCTTAAATATGCATATTTAAAGTTGAATTATCAAATAAAACAGAATTTATATGAATTTCTTTACCCTCAATATGAATCTGCAAAAATTGAAGAAATTAAGGATTTGCCAACAATTGAAGTGATTGATAAAGCAATACCAGCAGGTCTGAGAAGTAGACCTAAAAGAGCTAAATTGTGTATAATTTCATTTATGTTATCATTGTTTTTATCGAGTTTATATGTTTATACCAATGAAATGTTAAAAACTTCAGGAAGAAATAAAAAAATCAAACAGATTTTTGATGAAATAAGAGATCACAATAAAATTAATGAGTAAATTTGTAAAATCCAGTATTTGGAATTTTGGAGCAAATTTTT
>QMNM01000044.1 GCA_003647765.1 Candidatus Cloacimonadota bacterium | reverse complement strand
TACGCACTACGCACTACGCATTACGCACTACGCCTTACGCCTTACGCCTTACGCCTTACGCACTACGCACCACGCTATTTTTCTGGAAACAAGTTGATAAAAAATGTTAAATGTGCAGTTGACAAGAATGTTCCAATAATAACACATGCTACAATTAGCAATTTTGCATAATCTTGTGCTTTTAATGTTCCCATAATCAATGGTTGTCTGGATAGATAAGCACCTGCTGCATATAATTCTTCACCAATCAAAGTATAATCACAAGTAGTGATGAAAAATGGCAATTGTGCAACTGCATCAGTTCCAGCAATTTGGATTGCTCCTGTCATATTTCCTGTTTCTGTCAATAGTAAGGATTCAGCATAGAACATCCCCATATAAAAATTCGTGGCTGTTTTTTCACGAATCATAATTCCGTTAACGCCAGCCACATAAGCAAACTGACTATCAGTAACAAAGAATACATTATCCTTATCATAAGTATCAGGTCGTCCAGCTTCGTAATGTGCTTCTTTAACAATTTCTTGTGAAATAGGCAATACTATATAATCAAATGCTGGTACTAAAAGCTTGGTATCATATTCAGCGGACTTCTTTGCAACTCTACTTAAAATTGCTAATCCAGCAAGAGTTGCTACATCCTCTATATAACCAAGTCCATTAACATACAAAATGGGTCTTCCCATTTCTGTTGCTCTACCAATTGCATTATCAATCTCTTGAATTCCAGCAATTGGACGAATATAAAATTCCTTTCCTCTTTGTGCTGACTTAATGAAATAATAGACAAATAGTGTAAATATCAATACAAATATCAATACTAATATCTGATTTTTATCAAACCATTCAGGTTTAGGGAATATGTATTCAGAATGTTCAGTATCTGCAAAATGTCCTTTACCATCAGTTGTTCTCAAAAAATAGGTGCAAGTACGGATGTTTTTCTCTCGCATTTCAGCAAGAAATTTTATCCGCTTCTTATCACTTGATTGCCTATTTGCCTCTTTCAAATAGTTAGGCAAATTATCTTCTGAAATTACTTTTTTATAATCAGCGATATTTTGCTCTATTTTATATTTTAATGTATCTGGCAAATTGGGCTTTAATAATTTTTCATTTAACTTCTTAATCTTTTTTGCTGATATGTCTTTATTCTTCTTTAATTGGTCTAAATATAAATCTGTAAATATAATTTCATTATTATCCCTATCAAAATCCATACACAAATAAGCAGAGGTGTAAATGTAATTATTATCATATTTCGCCACTCCACGATAAATATCTGTCTCATAATTAACTTTGTCCTTATATTCGCGCCAATTATAAGGAATCAATTTTGGAAAACGATACACTTCTTCTGCTTTGCTGAGCTTATATACTTGATAGTTGTACTTAATGCCTTTATCAACTATATATGCTCTTTCCATCTCTTTATCATAATCAATAGTATAAGTCAGTTTATAATCATCAGGTAATGACGGACCACCTTTTTTTGTTTTTACTTTGAATGATATATTTATATCAATTGGTTCTGTCGGTTCCCAATTAACTTTAACTACAATTTTTTTATCTAAAACATATTCAGTATATTTTTTGTCCTTAATTGTGAATATAATTGCTTTTATTTTAAATATATCATTATCCTTATAATAATAATTGAGTATAAGTCGTTTAAAATTATGTGAATATTCTGCTCTTGTAACTTCTGCATAAGGTTTGCCAAAATAAATCAGGATATGTTCACCACTATCGTTTGGATTGTCTTTTATAGTAAAGAACTCCACTGGTGTAGGTAATTGTTTAGAAGTAATATTTTTTGCAAAAATGCCATTGCCATCAGAATAGAATGTTTCCTGCCCTGCATTATCTTTTACTCCAATATCAAAACAGTAATTATCAATATTATTTTCATCAAAATCTGGATATAACTTTTTTATATCCTCATAATTTACTATACAATTAGTTTGAGAGGTATAAGGGAATGCGGTTATCCTATGAAAAATAAGATGTTTTTCACTGTCTTTATCTATCAAATAAATATTATACGATTCTAGGTCAGAAGTAAAAAATGGTATTGACCATTCAAAATGCATTCTTTGCTTGTCTATTATATTCACTGCATAAAAATCATTTAATCGTTCTGGTGGATCATCAGTAGTTCTTATTTTTACCACTTTTGAAAGAGGGGATTTTTTACGAGAATTGTTCACTGCTTGCACAGCATAATAATAATCCTGATCTGGTTTTAGTTTTGCCGCAATCTCAGAAAATTGTTCTATTTTCAATCCAGAAAGATATTCTTCAACTGTATCCTTTTTCCCATGCTCTGTATCAATAATATCAACAAATAATTTCTTTTTGGTTTTGTAATAGTATTGTTTATCAGGTATTATGCATAACATTTTATAATACTTAAAAAGTGGTCCGATAACAGATAAATCTTTTGGATAAGAGCGATATAGTCGTGTTTCGCCTTTTGGTAAGCCCTTTTCTAATTTTCTTTTAGATGGAGAATTAGCATCTACAAAAAAAGTGTAGCCCTTATCATAGAATTTCAAAGTATCAGCTATTACGCCACTTTTAATATTGATTGGTATTTTGCCAATATAATAAAGAGTATCAGGATGAATTCCACGATAAATACGATATTCTATAATTTTATTTTCACGAGGAAGGGGCTTCCAATTTATGACTACTCCACCACCATCATCATTAGGCACATCTACTACTTCTACATTCTGCACTGATACATCATTCTTTGCTAGTTTTCCACAACTAATCATAATAAATGAAACAAGGAGAATGAAAATATATAAATAGTATATCTTTCTATTATTCATTTAAGATTGCCTAATGTTTTTCCATAATTAAATAAATTTCCACTTTTATAGATATCCATTTGCACTTGTGAAAATGGATTAACATTTATAAATTCTTCATCACTTTCTATTTTATTTACAGTTCCTTTTTCTAAATCAATAGTTATTTCTTCACGATTTGCTATTTTATTTAGATTTATATAATTGTAAGTTAGGATAGGAAATCCGGAGTTTATCGCATTTCTTTTATATATAGCACCAAAGGACTTAGCAATTATCGCTTGAATTCCGAGAGAGACAAAACAGTCAACTGCTTGCTGACGAGATGAACCAGAACCAAAATTTGCTCCTACAATAATTATGTCCCCTTTTTCTGTTCTTTGTGCAAAATCTTTCCATTCTTCAAGATTATCAAATGTATATTGGCCCATTTGAGCAATATCAGTAATTGCTAAATACCGATTATGAAAAATCATATCTGTATCAATATCATCAATAAGCTGATGCTCTTTATTCACAATTAACCATACCTTACCATCTAATTTCAACTCTCTGTCCAAAATTTCCCCCTGAATAATTTATTGGCATTATTTCTTTATGTCTTAATTTTTCTGTCAATTATTTCTTGGTTAATTTTTTCTAATGCTAACTGTTCCACTTGGATATACTTTTAATGAATATTTATTTTCTGGACTCAGATGGCTGTTAATTTTTTGGTGTAGTAATAGATACTGTATCTGACTTTTATAATTATCCAGTTTATCTTCAAATAAAAACCAGACATTTGCCACATTATCCGCAGCTATTCCAATACAAAATTCAGTAATAGAAATGGATTTTGTAAAACGGTCTGGTTTGACCTTTTGTGGATTTAGAAAGTAATTATCAACTAACTTATCATAAAAAGGGTGAATTTTATCAATTTGGTTATAGAAGAACTGCGTAATATTTTTTATTCTATATCTGCGTTTGGATAAAGAGATGGAAAGAATGGCAAAATTTTTTCGTACATCTGCTTCAAAGATTTTATGTGGCACTTCTTCATACGGAAAATGATATTTACCATCAGTGTGAAATGGCTGATGCAAGTCAGCAACATAATGAGAAATCACGCCTAATTCAAATATAACTGCTTTCAATGGAGTGTCCATAATGGATTTAAGGTAATCTGCACAACGAGGATGATGAATAACTGTATCATAACTATTCATCATTTGATAAATTAACATTATTTCTTTTTCAATCTTTTTTACAACAGTTCCACTGTGATAGCCATTTGAATTAGGAGTAATATTATAATAATGATTGCTCGTGTCAGCGAATATTTTATCTGGTGCAATAACACCAAGTTGGAATAGATGCTGATAAATATTAATAAACTTTTGGAATTTTTTAGACATCTTTTGCAATGCTAATTGATTTATTTTCAAGTGAGTGGATGGCTTCCATATCCATTTCATTTTATAATCATCCTTTCGCTTTACGCCCTACGCATTACGCATTACGCCCTACGCCCTACGCATTACGCATTACGCCCTACGCATTACGCCCTACGCCTCTTCCAATTTATCTCTATTTGTCTTGCGTCTTCTTTTTCTCGTAGTTTTTCTCTTTTATCATACATTTTTTTACCTCGTGCCAGAGCAATTTCTATTTTGGCAAATCCTCGCTTTATAATATATATACGCAATGGAATCAAACTATATCCTTTTTCTTGCACTTTTTTTTCTAAGCGATTTATTTCCCTTTTATGTAAAAGTAGTTTTCTTTTTCTTTCTGGCTCGTGAATTCCGAATGCTCCACCTTTTGATATAGAGTATCCATCTTTTTCATAAGCCGCAATGTGTAGGTTTAATAGCCACACCTCGCCATTTTTTATAATTGCATAAGCATCCTTAAAATTTAATTTCCCGCTACGAATTGATTTTATTTCTGTGCCTTTTAGCACAATTCCTGCCTCATACCGAGATTCAATAAAATAATCTCGTTCTGCTTTTCTATTTTTGAATTCTTTTATAATAGTATCGGATTCCATAGTTTTCCTTTTAAATATAATAAGCTGCTATTATACATACCTTATCCTTACTTATTAGGTCTGTAATAAAAATCAATTTTATCAAACTTACCTTGTCAAGTTTAGCTGAAACCCGACCCTGGTTCTTTGGACTCAAGCCGGGTTTTCTAATGATATATTGGAACATAAGATAAATTTGACCTATTTTTTCTCTCAAACTTAATTCTGTTCAAATTATGAGTTATGCAAAATTAGGTAAAAACTACAAAATTACCCTAGTTCGTTAAAACTTTGTAGGACAAGCAGAGTCTTTAAACTCATTATTTGAAGTGCTTTTCAACAAAAAATTTTATAATGAAAAGCAATAAATGAGGACATCATTTCAGATTTTAGTAATTCCAGAATATTGTTTTGCAGTTGAAATAGTAGAAAATAATATTTTACTTTCAAAAGAGCATTCAGAATACAAATGGGCATCAATAAAATACGCTCAAACTATTTTGTTCTGGGACAGTAATTAAGACAGCGTTATTTGAATTAGAAGAGAGAATAAAATCAAATAATTTGATTCAATAATAATTTAAATGGACGAACTTCACACATACCAATACAGACATTCAGTATCCAAACATAATTTCATATAAAAAAGTGAGAAGTGAAAATAAAAATCTCGCAAAGAATATAGCAAAAATTTCTCTGGCTACATTTCTAAGTCGTATTTCCGGTTTACTTCGTGATATAGTTAGCACTTACTTTTTTGGCACAACTTATGTAGCGGATGCATTTCGTGTTGCTTTTCTTATCCCTAATATGCTTCGCTTACTATTCGGAGAAGGTGCACTCTCCGCAGCTTTTATACCCATTTATAACGAATTTTTAAAAAATAAAAGCAAAAAAGATACAATCTACTTTACGCTAAATATACTATCCCTTTTGCTAATCTTTCTTACATTGTTAACTTTTATAGGCATTTGGATTGCCCCTTTAATTGTCAAAATTGTTGCACCTGGTTTTAGCCAAAACACAGCAATATTATGTACAAAACTTACAAGAATTCTTTTCCCATACATATTTCTCATTGGCTTAACTTCCATTATTATCGCCATACTTAATTCTCATAATATTTTTTTCATTCCATCGCTTTCACCTGTAATGCTAAATTTTGGAATGATTATTACTGTATCCATTTATGCATTATCAACTAATTCTACAATGATTGATAGAATTTATTTTCTTGCTTTTGGTGTGTTAATTGGTGGATTTATGCAATTGATTGTTAACATTCCTTTACTGGTAAAAGTAGGGTATAAGCTAAAATTTTTTATAAATTTGAGGCAAAAGGAAGTTCATCAAGTTTGGACAAGAATGATACCAGGTATTGTTGGTTTAGCCATACGGCAGGTCAACTTAGTAGTAGATACATTATTAGCATCTTTATTAGTTTCTGGAAGTATTGCGGCATTAGGATATGGTAGTCGGCTTATGCAGCTTCCATTGGGAGTATTCGGTATAGCAATTAGTACTGCTGTTTTGCCATTATTTTCCAGACATACAGCTAATAATGATGATGAGGGACTGCGCACATCGTTACAATTTGCAATGCACTTTATTGTAATCATTATGTTGCCTATAATTGCAGTGATTAATGCGATGGGCAAAGATTTTATAATGCTTTTATTTTATCAAGGTGAATTTAATGAGCGAGCACTTCGGATGACTTATAATGCACTTGCATTCTATTCAATTGGATTGGTCTCTTTTAGTGGAGTACGAACTCTTGCTCCTGTGTTTTATGCAAAGAAAGATACTAAAACACCTGTAAAAATTGCTATTATTTCTATGACAAGTAATATCTTCCTTAATATAATTCTGATGCATTACTTACAATTGCGCGGATTGGCTCTTGCTACTTCTTTGTCATCTACTATACAGCTAATCTTACTATGGATTCTGTTAAATAAGAAATATTTAACAATAGAATTACGACAATTCTGGGTAAATTTTTTGAAAATTCTATTCCTTTCTATAATAATATTTATTGCTTCGCATTTCTTGTCTGGGATTTTTGTTACATTTAATAAATTTTATTTATTATTGAAAATTTTAGTTATATTGATGGCACTGTTTTCTTTTTATATTGCTGGATTGTATCTATTGAAGGTTCAATATATTGATATGATAAAAACTCATATTTTGAGAAAATTCAAGTAATGAGTCCGGTCTAAAAAGCAGAAATAATTATAAGAACTGTTAATATTACTTTGTCAAATTAGGTTTTGACTGTGTAAACACCGTCGCAACTCTTTTGCTCAGGCACTTATATAAAAATTGCATTATATTAACCTCTTCTTAGTTTTCCTCTTTTTATGTTGGTTTCTTTTTTCTCTGATAATTTTTTTTCAGGTGGCTGAAGTGATATAGTATCGTTCAATGATAGACCTTCCAGAATCTCTACTTTCTCAAAATCATTGATCCCAGTTTTCACAATCTGCTTATCTGTTATAGAATCATTTTTCACACGATATACAATATCATTACCATTATCATCTTCAAAAATCGCTTGCATTGGCACTGTTAAAATACCTTTTCTACATTTACCAGAGATGCTAATATTAGCAGTCATACCTGGCTTAAGCCGTTCGTCTTGATTTAGTATCGCAATTTTTATATCAAATATTCTGATATTATTTTCGTTTTTTGCCATAGGAGATATATGAGTAATTTTTCCTTTATATTTCACATCAGGAAAAGCACTAACATTTATTTCTACTGGCTGATTAAGTTCTACTTTACCTATATCTAACTCATTTATCCCTGTTTCAATAATCATCTTTGATATGTCAGCTATACTCAATATAATAGTACCACCTGAAAATGAACTTCCTCCTGAAACTACCATTTCGCCTTGTTCAATTTTCTTTTCAATAATTGTCCCAGAAGCAGGTGCAATAATCTTTAATTCCTCTTCTGTAATACCTGTTTCTTTAACCAGCTCATATTGTTCTAATGCTGATTGATGGTCAATCTTTGCCTTTTCAAGATTATCAGAAAATTTTTTCAAATCATCTTCGGATATAAAGCCATTCTCATATAATTTTTTCTGTGCATTATAATTATCCTGAGCGGATTGCAAATTGATAGATGCTAATTTAAGATTACTCTTTATAGAAGATATGGTCCTTGCTTGATTCATATCAGGTTCAATTTCAGCAATAATATCACCTTCTTTTATCCTGTCACCTTCTTCAATATACATTTTGCTTATTTTACCACTTACTTTTGATTTTACTTCAATTACTTTTTCCGGCTTAATCTCGCCAATTTCCTCTAATGTAGCTGTTATAGTATCTTTTTTTACAACTGCTATTTCTAATTTGGTTTCAGAATCTATTCCTTTTCCTTTCTTATTTCCCTTAAATGCAGAAAATAATATAATAGCTAGCACAATCACACCGATAATGATAAATATAATCTTTTTCATTGTCTTGCCTTTCATTATTGTTAGTTACAAAATTATACAAAAACACACAAAAATTTTAGCACCAACCAATTTTGTACTTATGCTTATTTTTTCTCAACCAATCCCAATACAAGACAAACATAGAGTAGAGGCATTTTTGAATATTTCTGCTAATTCATTTGTATGTATTCCAATAAAAATAAATAATAGTGCTATTAGTAGTATTAAGTATCTTATCTGTTTATAAACTTTCTTTTTTGCCATTTGTACCTTCAACTAACAACTACCAACTATCAACTAAGAACTAAGAACTAAATAAGCGTTTTTTAAGATATTCTTTAACTTCTTCTAAAAATTTTTTATATAAAGGTTCAGTCTCTTTTATGAAT
>QMNM01000360.1 GCA_003647765.1 Candidatus Cloacimonadota bacterium | reverse complement strand
TTGCAGATTAAAAAAATTCCTAACTAGCTATGAAAGAATTACTTATACTGATCTTACAGGATTTGTAATCCTGTATTTATGGACAAAAACACCATTACAAATTGTGTTAGGGACATCAATTTTTTTACTGTGTAGACATAGTGATTAATGCAGTAGTTAGACAATTTTTCACAGATTTCAGGAAACTGCAACAGCCATTTGTTTGACTGGTTAGTAAGATTAGCCACGAAATTCACACTGTGAAATATTTTACTTGTCCAATTGTTTATGGCTTTTCATATACTTTTATTTCACGAGGTAGACACAAAAGGCGTAATGCGTAGAGCGTAAGTGAGATACCAAAATTATTTCTCTCTGTGGCAATGAAGAATATTGTGTGGAATGCTATAGAATAAACTCATTTGTTTAGAAGGAATGTGGTAATTATTATGGAATATTTATTTTTAAAATTATGGATTAAAGAAAACAAAAGTGCCTTATTTGGCTTACAATTTGATAAGATATATCAATTTGAGGATAGATATTTCTTTTCATTTTACAAGCACAATAAAACATTGACTGTTTCTCTATTTCCAAATGATTCACTTTGCTTTATAGATAATATACAGCTTAACGACAGATTGCGGCAGAATAGTTTTATCAATATTATTTCCAATCATCTGAAATATAGTAAAATCAGTCATATTGAAATAGGGAAAAATGATAGAATTGTAGAGATTTTCTCACAAAAGATAAATATCTATGGAGATTTAATTCAGTATAAACTTACTTTTGAATTTATAAATCATTATGAAAATATTATACTCTCTCATTATGATAAAGATAAGGATAAGTGGATAATTATTGATAGTCATCGCAAAATATCGTTTTCTGAGAACCGCTATAGACAAATACTCCCAAATAATGAGTATGTTTATCCGCCCCCATTAAATAAGCCTGATATTTTTGAAATTTCATATAAGGATTTCAAAGAGATGTTACTTAGAGAAAATCCACAGAATTGGCGAGATTTCTTGAAACTTTTTAGTGGAGCACCTAGTTTTCTTTGCTTATACTTTCAGAATGAGCCAGTAGATGAATTATGGAAAAGAATCCAACAGATGAAAGGAATAATAGAGAATGCAGAATACAAAATATATTTAATCACTAAAAAAAATTATTTCTCGCTTTCTCCTGTAAGAAAAGTCATTTTAGAAAATATAGAGCAAGAATTTACTACAATAAATGAGGCATTTGTATATTTCTATTACAAGAATATTATTCAGAAGAAACTGGATTCACATAAAGAAACTCTTTTGAGAGATATAGATAAACAAATCAGGAAAATTCAAATTGGATTAAACAAGAAACGAGATGCTTATAGTGAATTAGAACGAGAACAGGAATGGAAACATAAAGCAGAATTACTAAAAGCAAATTATCATAAATTAAAACTCGGTATGAAAGTTGTAAAAGTTATTGATTATTTTGTCCCTGAGATGCCAACTATTTCCATTCCTATAAATGAAAGATTGTCTCCTGAAAAGAATATGAATTTGTATTTCAAAAAATATAAGAAAGCTAAATCTGGACGGAAAAAGTTGTCAGAGCAGATTGTTAAAGACGAAAAAGGACTGAAGTTATTATATGAAAAAAAGAAATTGATACAAAATATAACTGAGTATTCTGCGATATTAGATTATGTTAAACATAAAGAAAGTGTTCCAAGAAAACAAAAGAAAAGATTGTTCAAACGATTTTACATTGATGAAAATTGGGATATTTATATAGGCAGAAATAATACGGAAAATGATATATTGACCACGAAATTTGCTTCTCCAGATGACTGGTTTTTCCATACTAAGATGTATCACGGTGCTCATATTATCATTAGAAATAAGAAGAAAAAAGAAGAATTGCCCAATTTTATAAAGCTATGGGCTGCGCAATTAGCCGCATATCAAAGTAAAGCCAAACATTCTTCACATGTTCCAATAGATTACACACAAATAAGATATACATCAAAGCCAAAGGGCTCACAACCAGGATATATAATTTATAAGAATTATAAGACAATATATGTAGAGCCAGTTAATCCGCAAATTATAAAAAAAGAGATTGAAGCTTTTAGAAAATCTTGTGAATAAATCTAATATAATTTTGCATAGATTCACAATTAAAACTCAGTCCAAAGTGAAATATGTAAGTTATTGTTTGAGTTCTATCTAAAAGCCCAATTTTGTTAAAGCCATTTTTTAGCCACAAAAAGGCGAAAAAACAATGCTTAATCAACAATTCAGTACAAAGCATTATATCATATTATAATCTTAATGGCATCAACAGGAATAGATTATGTTCGTTTTCTGGATATTCAGTATTGTAGAATAGAGATGCACTTAATGGCTCTTTGAACTTTATCTGGATTGTATCCGTATCAAGAGCATTTATTATTTCTAATAGATCGCGATAATTAAATCCAATCTCAAAATCGGTTAATTCTGATTTAATAGGGAGAATCTCTC
>QMNM01000043.1 GCA_003647765.1 Candidatus Cloacimonadota bacterium | reverse complement strand
ATAATTATTTCATCCCTACGGGATTTTTTTCACAGAAACTCGACTCGGGTTCTTTGAACTCGAGTCGGGTTTCACGGTTGTATTAAGTTGTATTCAATTTAAGATGCTTTAGTTAATAAATCATTCACCACTACTTCTGTGTTTCTTTACTAAATTTATTTGTGAATTCGTGGCAAAAAATGATTTGGTGTATTATCTCATAATCAAAGCCATCACTGCTTTTTGAAAATGAAGACGATTCTCTGCCTCGTCAAAAACAACAGAGTTCGGTCCATCTATTACATCATCAGTTACTTCAAATCCACGATCAGCTGGTAGACAATGCATATATAGGACATTTTTTTTAGCTAGGCTTAATATGTCCTGATTACAAATCCAATTTTTATTTTTCTCAAATAACTTACGCATTGCTATATCATCACCTTTGCCAAGATTATCAAATTCTTTTTTTGCACCCCAACATTTTGGATACACTACATCAGCATCCTTGAACGCCTCTTCCATATCGTACATAATTTCAAACTTACTAGCATTCTGTTCTGCCATATCTTTACAGGCATAAATAATTTTGTCATCAAGTTCAAAGCCATGTGGCTGCACTTGAACTACATCCATTCCAAGTTTTGTAGCTGCAATAATTGCACTTTGAGGAACGCTTAATGGCTTTTCATAGCTTGGAGAATAAGCCCAGCTCATCACAAATTTTTTACCTTTGAATCCACCTAATTTCTCTTTGATTGTCAGCATATCAGCACCAGCTTGACAAGGATGATATTTGTCGCATTCCATATTTATTACTGGAATATCAGCCCATTTAGCAAATTCTCTTATGTATGAATGTGCTTTACCATAAATCCAGTTAGTCGGAGGACCATACATTCTTATTGCAATAGCATGTCCAAACCGAGATAAAGTTCTGGCAACATCTGATACTCTCTCTGTAGAATATGCTTTTTCTTCACCTTCAATTGCAGGCGTATATATCTTGTCAGATGCCAAGTAGTGTGCATGACCACCAAGTTGTGTCATACCTGACTCAAATGAGTTTCTTGTCCGTAGAGATTGATTATAGAAAATCATATAAAGTGATTTTGCTGGTAAAATGTGATTATGCAACTCTCCAATTGCATTCCGCCTTTTCAAATCAGAAGCTACATCCAAAATATACTCAAACTCCTCTTTTGAAAAGTCCAATAAACTGAGAAAATCTCTTCCTTTGAAATTTGCTCTCATTTTTTATAGCCTCCTTATAATTCAATTTTAGCCAAGAAGAAACACGAAGAAAGTTGCCATAGAGACACAGAGAGAAAATATAGCCACGAAGTTCACGAAGTATTTACCACAGAGACACAGAGGACATAGAGAAGATTATAAAGATTGAAAGATTCATAAAGATTGAAAAGATTGTATGGACACAGAGAGATAAATACTCTTGGCGTCGTACGCTCTACGCATTACGCTTCAAATACTTATTGAACTCTTACAGAAATGTATATTTTACTCCAATCTTTTGCTTTATCTCTTCCATTGTTTCCATTGCAATTATCTTACTTTCTTTAATCCCTGCTAATAACACATCTTTGACATAATCAATATCTTTATTTAATTCTAACTTTTTTTCACGGATAGGTGTTAAGTCATTACTCATATTTTTTGCTAGAATTTTCTTGCATTCAACACATCCGATTTCAGCAGTGCGACATTCCTTATTTACTCTCTCAATCTCTTCTGATATAGAGAATAATTTATGTAATGAGAAAATATTACAGACATCAGGATTACCTGCGTCATTTCTTCTTTGTCTTTGTGGGTCAGTAACTGCTCTTGCCAATTTTTTTCTAATATCATCTGGGGTATCATCAAGATAGATGCAATTATTTAGGGACTTGCTCATTTTTGACTTACCATCTAATCCCATAATTCTAGCACCGCTACTGAGTATGCTTTTTGGCTCTGGAAAGACCCGTCCAAACCGATAATTAAAACGACGAACAATTTCTCTTGTCAATTCTAAATGGGATAACTGATCTTCTCCAACAGGCACAGCATCCGCTTTATAAAGAATAATATCTGCTGCCATCAATACAGGATAGTCAAGTAATCCGATGTTCAAGTCATCTGGATGTTGTGATGATTTCTCCTTATATGTAGGCACTCTTGTTAGCCATGAAATAGGCGTTATTGTATTCAGAATCCATGCTAATTCAGTATGTTCCTTAACAGCAGATTGAATCATCAAACTGGATTTTTTTGGGTCAAGTCCTATAGCAAGATAACTGGTTGCACAATCCAATACTCTTTTCTGCATATCATCTGGACTATATTTTACAGTCATAGCATGGTAATCTACAATACCATAGATACATTTATATTTATCTTGCAATTTTATCCAACTCTTTATCGCTCCTAAATAATTGCCAATATGTAATCTACCACTCGGCTGAACTCCACTAAAAATTCGCTTCATTTCACCTCCTACATATAATTTATTTCTAACCAGAGTCGGGTTCTAATTAACTGCTGGATATAAGATTTATTAAATACTGTGTCTTTGTAGTAAAAAATTTTGCACAAAAAATTCTAATTGGTAATATTATAATTCGTAAAATATTGCCAGAAATCAATCAAATGTCTATGAGGAGTAATATCATGAACACGGAGAATATTTGCACCATTTATGAGGCATAGTAAATTTGCCGCAATAGTTCCTGTTAATCTCTTTTCTAATTCTAAATTGAGAATATGTCCGATAAAGCTTTTCCGAGAAGTGCCAACTAAAATTGGTTTGTCTAACGGTTTAAATTCAGCGAGTTTTTTTATAATAGTTATATTATCTTGTAATCGTTTGCCAAAGCCGATTCCTGGGTCAATAATGATATTTTCATCTTTTATGCCAAATTGCTTTGCTCTATTTATAGCATTATCTAAAAATTCCATTATCTCTTCAATTACATCCTTGTATGATGGATTAATCTGCATATTTTTTGGAGTGCCTTTTATATGCATTAACACAACAGGCACATCAACATAAGATGCAAGAATTTTTCCCATATTTTCATCAAAAGTCAAAGCACTTATGTCATTTACCATATTAGCACCTATTTCCAATGCTATTTTCGCTACTTCTGATTTATAAGTATCAATGGAAACAGGCACATTGAAATTTTTAACAATCTGTTCCAAAATTGGCATTACTCTATCAATTTCTTGTGTAATAGACACTGATTCTGCTCCAGGACGAGTTGACTCTCCACCAATATCAATAATATCAACACCTTGTTTTATCATATCCTCACAGTGCGTCAATGCTTTCTCTTTGTTTAGATACTTATTGCCATCATAAAAAGAGTCAGGAGTTATATTTAGAATCCCCATCAATAATGGCTTATCCAAAGAAAACTTATATCCCCGACAATTCAATTCGTTATGTTTAGGATAATAATAGAGATTGAGCAATTGCTTAATGTTTTTTCGTATTTCAGGTATTTCAAATATATCCTGATAAGACAATTTATCAATCAGCTTTTGTAATTCAGAGATATTGCCTAATATAATTACATCAGAAATTTCTTTTTTGCCATTAACTACACCCTTTGAAACAGCTGCATCTCCACCAATACTTAACATATTTTGCTTAATGATATTTGCAGCTCCAATTCGTATATTTTTCAATTTTAATGCTATGCCAGTGGATTTAAGCGACATTGCCTCAATTCCCTGAGTAGACACACCGATTCTTGATAATTCTCTTTTTATATCATCAATATTATTTATGCATAAAATTCTATTCATAATGAGTTATAATAAATAAACCCTCTCTAATATGCTGCTCTTTGCACACATGTTTGAGTCCTGCATAAGATTTATATCGCTCCTACGGAGCTATGATTTGCTATTGTAATTATTGCTATGAGTATTTCATCCCTACGGGATTTTTTTTCGCAGAAACCCGACTCGGGTTCTTTGAACTCGAGTCGGGTTTCACGGTCTTACAGTGCAGTAGCTATAATATGATAAAAAATCTTGTTCCCAGTATATGAGCTGGGAACAAGAAACTTATCTGATTTGCTTTATTTTTTACATTCAGCCATATATTCTTTTATTGCTTCTGCTAATCGTTTTACGCCTTGTACAATCTCTTCTTTGGATGGATAAGAGAAATTTATTCTCATAGTATTATGTCCTGAATTATCACAATGAAATGCAGAGCCAACTACAAAAGCTACCTTCTTTTCTAATGCTTTATCAAAGAGATTGTCTGTGTCAATGTAGTTTGGCACTGTAACTAATAAGAACAATCCGCCTTCTGGATTTGTCCATGATACTCCATTTGGCATATATTTATCAAAGCATTCTATCATAAGATCTTTTTTCTCGCGATACATTTTACTTGTCTTTTGAATTCTCTTTTCCAAATATCCTTTTTCACAATAGCGAGCAACTATTCTCTGTGTGAAAGGTGGAGTACATAAGTCAGCTGATTGCTTAGCTATAACTATTTTATCAATGAATTTTTCATCAGCAATGATCCAGCCAATGCGGAAGCCAGGAGCTAGTATTTTAGAAAATGTCCCTAATACAATTACCTGTCCAGTATTATCTAAACTGTAAATCGTATGTTGTACTTCACCTTCAAATCGTAATTCACGATATGGACTATCCTCAATAATCATAACATCAAACTTATGAGCAAGAGCAATAATTTCCTTTCTCCTTTTGACAGACATAGTAATGCCAGCAGGATTCTGGAAATCAGGCACCACATAAATAAATTTGGGCTTTTTACCTTTTGCTTTCAAATCTTCTAATACATTTTCCAATTTCTCAGCACTCATACCTTCTTCATCTAACTGAATACCGATTATATTAGCACCATAAGCATTAAACGCACCAAGTCCTCCAACATAGGAAGGTAATCCTACAATTACATTATCTCCACGATTGACCATAATTTTACTAAGCAAATCTAATCCTTGCTGAGAAGCAGTTGTAATTGTAATGTTTTTTTCATCAATATCCATTCCATCATTTCTTGCACGAATAATCAATTGCTCTTTTAATAATGAGTCACCTTCTGTAGAACCATACTGTAATGCTTTTTTCCACTCCTTTTCCATGACCTCCTGAGTAATCTCTTTTAATTCGTCCACAGGAAAAGAATCAGGCGAAGGCAGTCCACCAGCAAAAGAAATAATATCTGGCTTGTTCGTCAATTTCAATAATTCCCTTATTACAGACTTTTTCATGCCTTTGGAACTATCCGAAAGGATATTTTCAAAATCAGAAATCATCATTCCTCCTTAAATCTTACTTGATATTCGTCAAATTTAGCCACAAAATTACATAAATTATGCCATCTAACTAAAACAAATCATTACTAATTTGGCAATAGCTTTTGCTTAATTGTTAACATATTACAAAAAAACAAATTTGTAAGATATATTGTCAAAATTTATATGTTACAGATTTGGTATATGCTGTCATCTATTTAAAAATATCTGTAATTATACAGCCATAAAGTCATCAATACACTAATAGACATTCAATTAAATGTATGAGCATTTCTATATAAGTTAAAATATTTTTGCTTTATATTTTTAATTGACAACAAGAAATGGACAAAGATTTCTTTACTTAATTTTAACATAGTATTTTTTATGCAAAATTTATTTATGTAGTATTAAATGAACTTTGTCAACATACATAACAAAAATAATGGAGGTATCATGAAAAAAGTAGGGAAAGTAATACTATGGATATTGGCGATTATTGGCTGTTTGACAATTATCTTTAGTATAATATTGACTTCTACAATTGCTGGATTTGTAAAAGAGAAGAAGGTAAAAATTGCTGATAATTCATATTTGGAAATGAACTTATCTGGTATTCATCGCGATTATAACAAATATCGGAACATACCATTTGTGAAAGAGGAAATATCATTGGAAAGTATATGTAAGAAATTAGAAACAGCCAAGAATGATAAGCGGATACAGGGGATTATCCTGAAGCCAGGCTTTTATCAAGCAGGATGGGCATTGACAAAAGAGATTAGAAATGCTTTGCTTGATTTCAAAAAATCAGAGAAAAAGATATATGCTTATTTAGACATAGCAGTTGATAAAAGCTATTATATATCTGCATCCGCTGATAAAATTTATCTTAATCCGGCTTTGTCAGGAGGCATTCTGTTAACTGGCATAGGCTCTGAGTTTAGCTTCTATAAAGGATTTTTTGATAAATTGGGAGTTAAGTTCATTACTCTTCAGAAAGGTAAATATAAAGGAGCTGCTGAGCAACTCAGTCGGAAAAATATGTCCAAGCCATTAAAAGAAAGCATAGTTCGTGTATTTGATGTGTATTATGATCAATATCTTAAAGATATAGCTGAATCAAGAAAATTACCTTATGAAAAAATAAAATATATCTTTGAGAATAGAGATAAGCTGTTTATAAATGGTAAAGATGCTATAAAATATGGTTTGGTTGACGAATTGATTACTGAGGAGGATTTTTACAATAAGCTTTCTTTTGGCAAAGAATTGAATAAGATTAAGATTGAAGATTATCCTGAAAAAACAGCTACGCTATCAGCTAATAAGATAGCAGTGATTTATGCTCAAGGACCGATTGTAATGGAAAGAAGTAAGGATTTTGCTTTCTCACCTGATTATCGCTATATTGTGCCAAAAGAGATTGTAGAAATGCTTGACAAGTCAAAAGAGGATAAATCTGTAAAAGCTATTGTAATGCGTGTTGATAGTCCTGGTGGTAGTGCGTTAGCATCTGATATTATATGGCGTAAAATAGAAGAGGTCAAACAGACAAAACCAGTGGTTGTATCAATGGGTAATGTAGCTGCTTCAGGTGGATATTACATCTCTTGTTGTGCTAATTATATTGTAGCTGAGCCTAATACAATAACTGGCTCAATTGGAGTAATTGGACTTTTTCCTTGCTGGGAAAATTTAAGGCATAAGCTAGACATCAATACAGAAATTATTAAGCGTGGCAAATTCTCTGCATTCTTATCTCCAAATTTCACTCCAAGTCAAGAGAACATAAAGTATTTGGATGATATGATGGAAGATGTGTATGTAGAATTTAAGGAGAAAGTAGCCAAAGCACGCAATTTATCAATTATGCAAGTTGAAAAAATAGCACAAGGAAGAATCTGGTCTGGCATTGATGCTAAACAGAATAAGCTGATTGATGAATTAGGTGGATTAGATATTGCTATCAAAAAAGCCGCTGAATTAGCTAATATCACTGCTTACAGAACTATCGTAATGCCGCATAAAAAAGGTATTATTGACTTCATTAAAGAAAATAAAATGATAAGCACCTATTCAATAGTAAATTCACTCTTTAAGGATAGTAAGATTGTTAATGATTTAAAACAGACCCAGATATTAATGGATATTATGAAAAATGAACCTGTTCTGTTACTAATGCCACAAATAGAGATTAACTAAATAATCTGTTAGTCACAAAAACACATAGTGCGTAGTGCGTAATGCGTAGTGCGTAATGCGACACCAAGATTATTTCTCTCTCTGTGTCCATAGATCCCTCTCTGTGTTCTCTGTGTCTCTGTGGTAATATCCATATAGCGTAATGCGTAAAAACACAAAAACATATCAGATATTGGGAGAGTATGTTCAAAAAGGGCGTACTCTTCCTACCATAATATGAGATTTAATTATGAAAAGGATAGTAGAAGTAGAATTTAAGGCAGGCAGACGGGAATTTTATCATATTGATAATGACTTGGAATTTTCTCCAAATCAATATGTAGTAGTAGAAGCAGAACGAGGCATTAACCTTGGAAAGGTTATACAATATATCACAGTCAATCAGGAAGAAGAGGCGATAGATTATAATGACCTATTTTCTATAATTCGTGTAGCTAATGATGATGATTTAAAGAAATTAGATAAAATTCATAAAAAGGAGCGAAGAGCAAGTGTCATATTCCAAGATAGATTATTACGATTTCCTATTGAATTATTTTTAGTTGATACAGAATACCAATTTGATGGCAATAGAGTAACTTTTTATTTCACTGCTGGTGGGCGAGTAGATTTTCGTGAATTTGTCCGTGATTTAGCTAGCATATTTAAGACAAGAATAGAATTAAGACAGATAAATCCAAGAGAAGAAGCAAGACGACTTGGTGGTATCGGAGTTTGTGGAAGGGAATATTGTTGTACTATTTTCAAGAAAAATTCTGTTCAAGTAACTCTCCAGATGGCAAAAGACCAAAATTTAACCACAAATCTTTCTAAAATCTCCGGACCCTGTGGAAGATTATTATGTTGTTTAAGTTTTGAAGAGAATTTTTATCTTGATATTGCTGACAAATTCCCATCCATTGGAACTGAAATTGAATATAATTATAAAAAGGTTAAGGTTATGAAAAACCACTATCTTACTAATAATGTGAGAGTAAGAACACAAGAAAATGTTGATATTGTTATACCATTAGAAGAATTCAGAAAAGCAGAGAAAACCACAGCATATTGCCACAAAGACACATAAGGCACAAAGAGTAATTTATAGGCACAATAATCTTATTGACAGTCAATATGTAAAAACTCAAAGTATATCTAACTATTACTTACAATAGAACTTACTTTTATCAATCTGATATATAAGTTGATCTTCAGAGTTCATATTCAATTTATAACTAATTCCAGGCTCCATTATATTTAAATCTCCTATCCATTGGCCAAACCATGTAGCTGATTGT
>QMNM01000359.1 GCA_003647765.1 Candidatus Cloacimonadota bacterium | reverse complement strand
TTCCATCTTCAGGTACAACCTTTGGAGGAACAACATCATCCTCAAAACGGCATTCTCCTCTTATAGTATAAGTATTACCTAAATGAGAAGGATCTATGGCAATATCAACCCAGGGATTACTGACATCAGCAGTATCAGTAGCATTTTTGTAAAGGAAATCCACATCATCTATTGTCGGCAACTGTTCTACAGTGGCTTCAACCTTGTACTGATTGTATCTTTCTAAATAATCATAATCATCGGTATCATAATCCCAAACATCAAGCTTTGCTAATGCATTACTGTTCAAATAGATGTAAGAGCGTTCTGTCCAATTATTATTGAACAAGTCATAAACTTTAACATCAAATTTGAACTTATATACATCAGCATCAGCAGTAAATCCAAATATCACTTTCTTATTTTCTACATCTATTGTAGTATCAGTTACTGTAATTCCTGCTGGGAATATATTAAGTATCTGTGCTTCTACAATATGAGTAAAAGAATCATAAGCAGCTAATTCAATAGAATAAACACCAGCACCGAACATTGGGACAGTAGTCAAATCTACAGGATTTTCACCTTCATCTTTAATAACTACACCATCATAATCTGGTAATATGGGAGGTTCACCATCAATCCAGATATTCTCAAAGTTAGGTACAGGCGGTTGATAAATCCAATATGCACCGGTGGTATCATAAAGAGTTACTGCAAAGTCCACATTGACCTTTTCTGCAACAGTATCTCCAGGAGCAGCTGCATCAAGAATATCAGCTATCTGGTTAGCAAAATTGTGTGCCCAAATAGAGTCTGTTTTGGTCAAATAGATAGTATCCAATATAGCACTATCAGTTCTGTTAATTACCTCTACATATACACCTTCAATAGAATTCCAGTCTGGTCCAGTTAATACTACCTCAATATATGCATTTGCATTGTCAATTACTACATTATTATTTACCGTATCTACTGGAGTTACAAAACAACTATCAGCCACAATATCCATTTCTCTGATATACAAGTATTTTGAGGAGGTTAATTCAATTCCCAATGTGTCTATTGCTGTTACTTTAAACTGATATGTGCCAGGATCAATATTAGCAATATTCCAAGAAGGTTCATAGAGAGTATCCACATAAGAAAAAACAGCAATAGTGTTACTACCACATTCAAATCTTACAGAATCAATTAGTGCTTGAGTTGTATCTTCAATGACAACTGCTGAAAGTGTAACTGAACTTTGAAGTCTATAAGCCGTTGTTACTTCTTTGCCATCTACGATCATTTTCAGATCTTTAATTTCATGATCAGCAAATGCAACACTGCTTATTAAGAACAATACGGCTAATATTATCAACAATTTTTTAGGTTTCATTATTTTTCTCCTTTCAATATTATCATTCTTTTTGATTTTTTACTTTTAATTTTTTCTTCTCACCACAAAGACACAAAGAAATAGAATAGGATAAATTTTAACTTTTAAATCATGTTTCTTTGTGTTGCCTTATAAGTGTTCATTTTTAATTATCGACATTAACAATTTAATAATATACTTTTCTTAAATTACATTCTTTAGTTTAATTTCAGCCATTTCCAAAACTGGAATTACGGATATTTCCTGTCAAATAATTTAGGCACAACAAAATTAGATATGAAGAAATCCTGTCAACTTTTTTTCTATTATTTATTTTTTCAAAAATTCCAATTATTATCGGGAAAAGTTTTATTTTTTTAGTCCGTTCTAGGTCTTCCTACAATAAATAAGCAATTTAGATGACTGGGCAGATTGTATGTCAATTGTTTTTTTTGAAACCTTGCGGAAGCTTATAACAATCCACTGAATTTTCTCCCACAAAATATCCCGATTTTTATCAGCGACTTTTCCGCAACAATCTCTTATCTGATTAGCCCACAGTTTCAACCGTGGGTAAAAGTAAAAAAACCTAATTTTAACACCTTCAGGGGTTTTTAGAGCGGGCTCAATAATGATACAAAAATAATACCAGTTGATGATTTTATTTTTCATTATGTATATTTATATGGCTATGATTAGAAAGATATTAGAAGCAAAAAGTATCAATCCTAAAATACAGTGGCTATTCAATTTTAAATTTGACTTTAAATTTAAATAATCGTTAAAGATAAAATAGATTATCCCTGAAAAATCGTTGATTCTTATCGGGGCGACTCTGCAATCTCTTGAAAATGAGTGGGTTACAGTAAGCTTACTTCACACTGATAAATAAGGATTCGCAATGACAATGTATAAATTGGGAAATTATTTGTTCATTATTCCTAAGCACAGGAAAAATAAATAAAATCTCTCTTTATGAAGTGTATAAAATTGGCAAGATGATTTTAGAGCAAGAATTAACTTTGTAAGAGATTAGACGCAAACTAAACGCTAACTCAACAAACTTATCACAAAAGATTTATAAAAAAGATAAAAAAGTTCGCGTGAGTTCGTATAGTTCGTATAAGTTCGCGATTGCAAGTCCGCGATTAAGTAAGAGATTAGACGCAAACTAAACGCTAA
>QMNM01000358.1 GCA_003647765.1 Candidatus Cloacimonadota bacterium | reverse complement strand
ATTAAATCTTTGCCAACTTCATAAGGGAGATAATCTTTGGGCTTTTTCTTGGTGTATTTTCTTTCAATCAGTTTAATTTCTTCAACAGGAGGAATAACCACTTTTTCAGTCATATGACCCACAATTGCATCAGACAAGATAAAAACTGGGAGGCGATATTTTTCTGCATAGTTAAATGCCACTATTGTTAAATCAAAGAATTCTTGTGGTGATTTTGGGCAAACTGAGATGCTTCCATAATCACCATGAGAGCCCCATCTTGCCTGCATCATATCTGATTGTCCCCAGGATGTAGGAAGCCCGGTGGAAGGCGAGCCACGCTGAACATTTACCACAACACATGGCGTTTCCATCATCATACCAAGCCCGATGTTTTCCAACATAAGAGAAATTCCAGGTCCAGAAGTAGCAGTCATTGATTTTGCACCTGCCCAGGAAGCACCTAAAATACTAGCCATAGAAGCAATTTCATCTTCAAATTGGACGAAAACTCCGTCTAATTGAGGCATACGGTATGCCATTCGTTCAGCAATTTCAGAAGCAGGCGTAATAGGATACCCTCCGAAAAAACGACATCCAGCAGAAAGCGCTCCCTCGGCACAAGCCATATCGCCTTGCATAAAAAATTCACCATATAATTCACTTTTCTTGAACAATTTTCTCCTCCTTTCCGAGAGAGATGCCCATAAGCAATGAATTATTGAAAGGATCTGCTGGACATTCAGTAACAAAAATTGCAAAGTCAGGACAAATTATTTCACAAAGCCCACAAAGTGTACATTCTTCTGGCTTAGCAACTTTTGGCGGATGATATCCCTTTTCATTAAATTCATCGGATAACTCCAAAACATCTCTCGGACAATATTCAACACAAAAAGAACAACCTTTGCACCTCTCTTTAATAATGTGAATTTTTCCAGAAACAGTCCTTGGCTTTTCTTTACCAAATGGTTTTTCCCAATATTTCATTAAAAACTCCTTATAATTCAAATATACTATAACTTCTGCAAAATTCATAAGTTCCCATCAATAGATGGCTTTCAGAAATTGGATATGTTAAAATTCCATTCAAGCTCCCAGTATCAATCCAGTCCTAATAGTTCACTTTATTTTACAACTATCATAATAAATTCAGCAATAACTATCATCAGCAGAATGACTGTAAGAATATTAGACCAGAGCATTTTATTTTCTAATTTTTCAACTTGAACACTAACTTTTTTCATATAATTTTTGATTTCGCCTTCTAATTTCTTATATTTTTCAGTTAATTCATCAAATCTTTTAGTAGAGTTACGAGATTCCCAATCTTTTATAAGATGACGAAGAAGATCAAATAGTAATTTTATAAATACCTTAGCAAGAGAGGAATGCTCATCCTCTTCTTTTTTTCTTTTGCTCATAATTTTGTCCTAAAATTTATAGCCCACACCAAAATGGTGAGTACCATTTAATACAGAATGGTGTTGATATGCATAATCTACTATTATTCCTTTGACTTCAACACCAAATCCAGCTGAAAGAGATGTAGGCAAATTTTTTGCACCCATTCTGATATAAAGATGCTTAATTATTTTTGCTTCTATACCGATATGTAATTCAGTATCCTCTCCAAATTTTTTCTCTAAATCAAGTTCTGTAATGACTCCATCATATGGATTGTAAGCCAGTCCGATTGTCATTTTTTGGGGTAAATCAAAATCTCTCTCTTTGCCTATAGATGGATTGTTTATTCTATGCACAGTAAAAGCAATTCTAGTGCGTTGATGTAAGACAGCCAATGCACCTAAATTTAAGCTAAAACAATTTTCATTACCAAATTTTTCAAAAGATAGATGATGCAAATTTGCAGAATATCCTAAATAAAATTGAGAATGCACATCTCCTATAAGTAAGAAAGAGTGAGCCAATGAATAAGTACCTTCATTCATTAGAGAAAAGCCTTCGTATTCAACATCAAATGTCTCTATAGATAAAGCAACATTGCCATATTTACGGAAATTATAGCAAAATGATGCTGTCTTCAACACAGCAAAATCTAATCCAAATAGTTTGGTATAGCTGGTCATAATATTATTTTTGCTGAGCTTCAATGCGGCAGGATTGTAAAATATAGCATTTGCGTCATCGCCAGCTGCAATAAATGCTCCACCCATTGCTCTAGCACGAACTCCTGGCTCATAATCATCAAAAATCGCATACGCATTGCTTAATGCTATCAGAACCAGAAAAAAACCTAATAGTAATATTTTTTTCATATAATCATCCTTACTGATATTTATTAGCCACAAAAACACACAAGGCGTAGTGCGTAGAGCGTAAAAACACAAATTTTCTTTTTAATTTTTAGCCACAAACCAAACTGTTAAAACTTCTGAGGACAAGAAACTTCCGACTTTGCTTAATGCTTCGTCGGACAAGCCATAGTGCAAATAAAAATTTCCATCTAAATTAAATTTCAAAATCGTGTGTCAAGTTTTCCTATAACTATATAAAAAATAAAACGGATACACAAAGCGTAGAGCGT
>QMNM01000357.1 GCA_003647765.1 Candidatus Cloacimonadota bacterium | reverse complement strand
TCTTTTGTGATAAGTTTGTTGAGTTAGCGTTTAGTTTGCGTTTAATCTCTTACTTAATCGCGAACTTGCAATCGCGAACTTATACGAACTGAACGAACTCACGCGAACCTTTTTTATTTTTTTTATAAATCTTTTGTGATAAGTTTGTTGAGTTAGTGTTTAGTTTGCGTCTAATCTCTTACTTAATCGCGAACTTGCACGAACTTTATTATTCATATTATAGAAATGAAATATTAAGAATTAGGATGTAGAATGACTTTATTTATATTTTATGCAGCTATGAATATGTTCCAATGCAGTTGATAATTTACTAATATCCTTTCCACCAGCCATTGCTAAACTAGCTTTGCCACCACCACTGCCCTGAACTATCTTTGCCACTTCTCTCACTAATTTTCCTGCATTATATTTGTCAACTAAATCATCCGTAACTAAACAAATCAACGAAACTTTATCATTAATTTTTGCACCTAATAAGCCAATGCCACTATCTAATTTGTTACGAAGTGCATCCGCAATCTTTCGCAATTCATTGTTACTGCTGACCTTAACTTCTCCTGAAATTATTTTAACTCCATTGATGACCCTTGCTTGATTAAACAACTTATCCAAAGTATTTGTGGCTGAGTTTAATTTCATACGCTCTAATTGCTGATGCATTCGCTTATTGGCAAGTAATAATTTGTCTATCTTCTCAATCAATTTATCTTGTGGAGTGCGCATACGATATTGAAATTCCTGTAAAATTTCTCTAATGTTTTGGACTATTTTATAAGCTTGTTCACCTGTTATTGCTTCTATCCTTCTTACATTAAATGCTACCGACTCTTCTGATAAAATTAGAAATATTCCAATTTCACCAGTTGCATTTAAATGAGTGCCACCACATAATTCATTAGAAAAATCTTTGATAGTAACGACTCTAACTTTATCCGCATATTTTTCATTAAAAAGAGCAATTGCTCCATCTTTTCTAGCTTTATCCAATTCTTCTATATGGACAGATATTGGTAAATTTTCCCGTATTTTCTGATTTACAATCTCCTCTGTTAATGCTATTTCCTGTTTGGACATTTGTTGAAAATGAGTGAAATCAAAACGGAAGCCATCTGGCTTTACTAATGAACCTTTCTGATGTACATGTTCGCCTAAAACTTTTCGTAATGCACTATGAAGTAAATGAGTAGCCGTATGATTTCTTGCAATATTTTTTCGCCGTGATTCGTCAATCTCTGCAATCATCTTTTCACTATTTATTTCACCCTTTTTCAGCTTGCCAAAATGAATGTATAAATCACCCTGTTTCTGCACATCTTGAATCTCAATACTGCATTCCTGATTATAAATTTTTCCTGTATCAGAGACCTGTCCTCCGGACTCAGCATAAAACGGCGTTTGACAAAGCACAATACGGACATTATCTTGATTATCTATACTATATTTAGCAATGTATGTATCTGCTTTTACCTGTTCATATCCAACAAATTCTGTTTTCTCACAGGGAAAATATACAGTCCATTCTATATCCTTTCCTGCTAAAAAGTCATCAGAGCATATCTGAAATTTAGCACTTTTTCTACATCGTTCACGCTGTAATGCCATCTCTTTTTGAAAGCCCTGTTCGTCAATTTCTAATCCCTGCC
Source organism: Candidatus Cloacimonadota bacterium (assembly GCA_003647765.1). Taxonomy (GTDB): domain Bacteria; phylum Cloacimonadota; class Cloacimonadia; order JGIOTU-2; family B8-G9; genus B8-G9. Next base: position 890 of record QMNM01000357.1, on the reverse strand, counting down.
TATCTGCCATTATTCTTGTCAAATCAACAGGAAATCCATAAGTATCATACAAAGCAAATACATTCTTACCAGATATAATATCTCCTGAATGCAATCCAACAGTTAAGTCCTGAAACTTTCTCAATCCTCTATCTAATGTAATATTAAATCTCTCCTCCTCTGATTTAATCACTAATTCAATATGCTTTTTCATCTCTTTTAATTCATAATATTGGTCACCCATAATTTGTATCAATGTATCAACTAATTTATAGAGGAATGGATTCGTTAAGCCAATCAATCTTCCATACCAGTCAGCACGACGGAGAATACGACGAATTACATAACCTCGTCCTTCATTTGATGGCATTACACCGTCTGCAATAGAAAAGGCTAATGCTCTGATATGGTCAGAAATTACCCGATGTGAAACACCATTATTAAATGAATAGTCCTTATTGCTCATCTCAGAAATTTGCTCTATAATAGGCAAGAAAAGATCTGATGTATAATTATCAGCTAAATGGCTAACAAATTTTTGTGATTTTGCCTGAAATTTTGTGGCTAAATAGTTGTTTGAATCTCTATTCTGAAGCAAAGATACAATCCTCTCAAATCCAGCACCAGTATCAACAAATCTGTCTTTTAATTTATGAAGTTCACCTTTTTCATCACGATAAAATTGGATAAAAACAAGATTCCATAATTCTATAAACCGTCCACAATTACCATTTACCTGACATTGATGATTCTTTTGGTTTTTTTTAGAGCAATGTTCCACACCCAAATCAATATGAATCTCAGAGCAAGGACCGCATGGACCTGTTTCACCCATCTCCCAAAAATTGTCTTTTTTACCAAAATACAAAATATGAGTATCATCTATATCTGTTTCATCTTTCCATATTTTA